>JBOGHR010000653.1:0-21075 GCA_050744905.1 Acidimicrobiales bacterium | reverse complement strand
GCCGCCTGGACCGAGATGCTGCGCGACACCCGCGGCGTTGGGGTGGGCCTCGGCCAGGCCATCGCGGCGAGCGCCCAGGTGGCGCCCGGGCCCATCGCCCCGGCGGTGGAGGCGCTCGCTGCCCGCTGTGCCCACCAGCGCGCCCAGGATGCGCTGGCCGCCTTCGCCGCCGAGGTCGACGACCGCACCGCCGATCTGGTGGTGTGCGCGCTGGTGGCCAACGAGCGCCGAGCCGGAAGCATCGAGCCGGTGCTGTCGGCCCTGGCCACCCTGGCCCGGGACGAGGCCGCCCTCGGCCAGCGGGTGGAGGCGGCCCGGGCGTCGGTGCAAACCTCGGTGCGCATCGTGAGCGGCATCACCGTGTGCCTGCTGGTGGGCATGGTGGTGCTCAACCGGGGCTTCCTCGCCCCCTACGACAACGCCCTCGGCCAGGTGGTGCTCGGCATGGTCGCCGCGGTGTTCGCCGCCTCCTTCTGGTGGCTGGCCCGCCTGCGCCGGGTGGAGGAGCCCGAACGCTTCCTCGCCCCGGTCCCGAGCCGGCGGGGACGCCCGTGACCACCGCCTTGGTGCTCGGCGCCGCCTTCGGCCTCGGCCTGTTCGCCGCCTACCTCGGCTTGCGCCCGGCCCGGGCCGACCTGGAGGCCGTCCTGGTCCGCCTCGACGCCCCGGCAGTGCCGCAGCGCCCCGGATCCGACCGACGGGCCGAACACCTGGGCCGGCGGATGGCCGCCACCCTCGACGACCTCGGCGTCGACCATGCCCACCTGCGGGCCGACCTGCGCCTCGTCGGGCGCAGCATCGAGGAACTGTGCGCCCAGCGCCTGGTGGCCGGCGCCGTCGGCCTCGGCGTGGCCCTGGCGCCGGGGTCGCTGGCATGGGCCGGCGGGCTCGGCCTGCCGGCCGGCGCCTGGCTCGCCATGGGCATCCTCGGGGCCGTCGTCGGCTTCGCCGCCCCCGTGGCCGGCTTGCGGGCCGAAGCGGCCCGGCGCCGGCGCAGCTTCCGCTATGGCCTCTCCGCCTTCTTGGACCTCACCGCCGTCGCCCTCAGCTCGGGCGCCGCGGTGGAGGAGGGGCTGGTCACCTCGGCCCGGGCGGGCACCGGCGTGGCCTTCGACGAGATCAGCCAGGCCCTCGACGGCGCCCGGCGCAGCGGCGCCAGCCCGTGGGCCGCCCTCGGCCGCCTGGGCGCGGAGCTCGACGTGGCCGAGGTGCGCGAGCTGGCGGCCACCCTCGCCCTGGCCGGTACGGAGGGCGCCCGGGCCCGGGACAGCCTGTTGGCCAAGGCCTCCACCCTGCGCCGCCAGCGCCTGGCCGAGGCCGAGGCCGAGGCCAACCGGCGCACCGAGCGGGCGCGCATCCCCCTCGCCCTGCAGTTCTTCGCCTTCGCCGTGCTGGTCATGGCGCCCGCCCTGTTCCGGGTGGCGAGCGGGCTGGCATGACGCCGCCCGAGAGCAGGCCGACGCCGACCACCGCGTGTCGACATTCCCGAAACCGGAAGGAGACCCAGACCCCATGGACTACGCCAACCGCCTCCTGATCGCCGCCCTGCTTTTGCGTGACGACCTCGTGGCCCGGGCCCGCCGCGGCCTGGACGAGCGGGGCTCTGTGACCACCGAGCAGGCCATCGTCACCGCCGGCGTGGTGGTGCTGGCCTTGACCGCGGTGGCCATCGTGACCGCCCTGGTGTTGCGCAAGATCAACACCATCGACCTCGACTCCACCCCGCCCACCACCATCCCGTGACCCGCCGTCGCCGGGTGAGGCGCGGCGAGTCCGGTCTCACCAGCGTGGAGTGGGCGCTGGTGATGCCGGTGGTCGTCCTGCTGATCATGAGCGGCGTGCAGGTGGCGCTGTGGGCCCATGCCGCCCACGTGGCCACCGCCGCGGCCGAGGAGGGTCTGGTGGCGGCCCGAGCCGCCGGGGGCAGCGCCCAGGCGGGCGAGGCCCGGGCCAGGGCCGTGCTGGCCCAGCTCGGGCCCGAGCTCGTCACGTCGCCCGCCGTGCACGCCGAGCGCAGCGTCGAGCGGGCGTCGGTGGTGGTGTCCGGCTACTCCACCGTGGTCATCCCCGGGCTGCGATTTCCGGTCCACGGGCAAGCGACGTCGGTGGTCGAACGCTTCGTCGCGGAGTACGAGCGGTGAGGCGGCGCCGCCGGGGCGAGTCCGCCAGCGTGAGCGCCGAGTTGGCCTGCTTGGCGGTGGTGTTCGTGCTGCTCGCCCTCGTGTTCGCCGGCCTGGCCCGCTTCGCCCAGGTGCGCGCCGACCTCGACCAGGCGGTGCGCGACGCCGCCCGGGCCGCCTCGCTGCGCTCCGATCCCGACATGGCCGTGGCCGACGCCACCGCCGCCCTCGACCAGGCGCTGGCCAACCAGGGCCTCGGGTGCGAGGCCCGCCACGTCGACGTCGACACCGCCCAGTTCCGCCCCGGGGGCAGCGTGGCGGTGGCCGTGTCGTGCCGGGTCAGCCTGGCCGACCTGGCCCTGGTTGCCCTTCCGGGCACCAAGGTGGCCACCGCCCGCTTCGTCGCCCCCATCGACCCCCTCATCGCGCCATGAGGCGGCCCGAGCAGATGGAGGGCGAGTGCGGCTCGGCCACCGCCTTCATGGTGGTCTTCCTGGCCGCCTTCGTGGCGCTGGGCGGCCTGGTCATCGACGGGGGCTACGTGCTGGCCGGCCGACGGGTGGCCATCAACGAGGCCCAGTCCGCCGCCCGGGCCGGCGCCGGTGCCCTGGCGCTGGACAGCTACCGAAGCGAGGGAGCCTTCGTGGTCGACGTGTCCCGGGCCGAGCAGGCGGCCCACGCCTACCTGGAGGCCACCGGGCATCCCGGGGTGGTGCGGGTGGACGGCGACACGGTGGAGGTGACGGTCGCGTTCCGCCAGCCCGTCGTGCTGCTGGGCCTGGTCGGTCTGCGAGACGTCGAGGTCCAAGGGGTCGGCCGGGCCCGCCAGGCCCGGGGCGTGGTGGAGGAGGTGGGCTGATGCCGAGGCGCAGCCGCCTCGCCGATGCCGTCCGCGGCCTGTTCGGCCTGGCCCGCCTGGCCGTGCTCCTGGTCGGCGTTCCCGTGGCCCTGGTGGTCCTGGTGCGGGTGGTGGCGCCCGGGTCGGGCGGTGCCCCCTGGCCGGCTGGCCTGCCCCGCCTCGACGAGATCACCGCCGCCCTCTCCCGCCCGTCGCAGCTGCCCACCGCCACGCTGGTCAAGGTGGTGGCCCTGGTGGCGTGGGCCGGCTGGGTCCAGCTGAGCCTGGCCGTGGTGGCCGACGTCGCCGGGCGCGTCCGCGGCTGCAGCCCCTGCCACCTGCCGCTGCCGCTGGCCGGGCGGTCCCAGGCCCTGGCCGGGCGCCTGGTGGCCTCGGTCGCCCTCATCTCGGCGTTGTGGTGGCAGCCGGCCCGGTCCCCGGCCGCTGCGGCCGCGCCGGCTGCCAACGCCGTCGGGCGGATGGGCCCCGTGGCGGCCGGCGCGGCCGCCGTTCCGGCGGGGGAACCGCCATCGCTGGCGGCCGGCACCAAGGTCCACCTCGTCCGCCCCGGCGACTGGCTGTCCAAGATCGCCGCGCTCCACCTCGGTTCGTGGCGGCGGTATCCCGAGATCGTGGCGCTGAACCTGGGCCGGCCCCAGCCCGACGGCCACGCCCTTGTCGACGAGGATCTGATCCGGCCCGGCTGGGTGCTGGCCATGCCGGGCGACGCCATGGGGGTCGACGTCGTCCCCGAACCCGCTCCGACGACGGTCCCTTCGGTGCCTGACGAGCCGCCACACGCGGCCGACGCTGCTCCGGCGAGCCGCGCGGCGACACCGACCACGGCGCCGGTGGCGACCGCCACCGCGATGGCGAGGGAAGAACCACTGGCAGCGGAACCTGCGCGGGAGCAGCCGGAGAAGCCGGCGCCGCACCCGGGAGCGGTCGGCCGCCACGAGGATGCCGCCGATGGCGGGCTCGCTGGTGCCGTGGTGGCCGTCGGGGTGCCGGGCATGGTGGCGGCCGGGGTGATGTGGAAGCTGTGGGGGCTGCGCCGGGCCCAGCAGCGCCGGCGGCGGCGGGGCCGGGACCTGGCGCGGACCGACCCGGTCCTGGAGCCGGTGGAGCGGCGGGTCCGGGCGGTGGCTACCACCGAGGCGGCCGAATGGCTCGACCTCACGCTGCGCTACCTCGGGGTGGCGCTGGCCGACTGGCCGGTCGATTCCCTGCCGGCCATCGAAGTGGTCCGGGCCGACCGCTTTGGGGTCGAGGTCCTGATCGACCGGGTGTGCCCGGCGGCGCCTTCGCGCTTCGTGGCCACCGACGGCGGACGGGTGTGGCACCTGGAGCCCGACGTGGACCTCGGCGAGCTCAAGGAGCTGGCCGGCGACGCCACACCGCTGGTTCCCGCGCTGGTCAGCATCGGCACCGCCGACGACGGGCCGCTGCTGATCGACCTGGAGCGGGCCGGCACCCTCAGCGTGGAGGGCGACGCCGAGGCGGTCTCGGCTTTCCTGGCCGGCGCCGCCCTGGAGCTGGCCAGCGCGCCGTGGGCGGCCGATACCCCAGTACGTCTGCTCGGCGGGGACCATCGCCTCGCCATCCTCGAGCAGGTCGACGTCGTCGACGACCCCGAGGCGATGGCCGGCGCCGCCTGGGCCGGCCTCGACCTCGACGAGGCACCCTCCACGCTGGCCGGCCGGGTCGGGGCGGACGAGGCCTTGGCCCCCGTGGTGGTGATCGCCGCCCCCGGCGCAGCAAGCGACGAGGTGCTCGGGCGGATCTCCGCCAAGGCCAAGGCGGGCACGGCCGGGCTGGTGCTGGTGGCTCCCGGGCCGGTCGCAGGGGCCACCATGCGCCTGGTGATCGGAGCCGACCGGGCCGGCGTGCTCGAACCACTCGGGATCGCGCTGCGCTGCGCCGTCGACGCCGACACGGTGGACGGCCTCGTCGGGCTTCTGGTCGCCGCCAGCTCCGAGGACGACGGCCCGCTGATCGACCTCGCAGCCACGGTGGCCGATTCCGCCCCGCCGGGGCCGGAAGAGCGCCACGCGCCACTGGTGCGCGTCCTCGGCCCGGTCGAGGTTTCCTGGGACGTGGCGCCGCAGAGGCGGGTGCGCTGCGAGGAGATCGCCGCCTACCTGGCCACCCACCACCCGCGCCGGGTCCCACGCGACCGGCTCCTGGTGGCGGTCCACCCACTGCGGAACGACAACCGCGCCGGCGAAGTGGCGGCCTCGACGTTCCGGGCCGAAATCTCGCGGGTCCGGGTGGCCCTCGGACGCGACGCCGATGGCCAGTGGTATCTGCCCATGTCCTCTCGGGAGGGGTACGTCATCACCATGGCGTCGGACTGGACCCGCTTTCGCGAGCTGACGGCCCGCGCCCACGGGCGACCCCCGGTCGAGGCGATCCAACTTCTTGAGGAGGCGCTTGGCCTTGTCCGCGGCCGGCCGTTCGAGGACGTGCCCGAGCACAGCTACGCCTGGGCGTGGTCGGAGCAGGTGGTGTCGACGATCGAGGTCGCCGTGGCGGAGGCCGCCGAACAGCTGGCGGAGCTGGCCCTGGACGCCGAGCAGCCGGCGTTGGCCAGGTGGGCGGCTCGCCAGGGCCTGCTGGTCATCCCCGGCCGTGAGGCGCTCTACCAGGCTTGGATGCAGGCCGCCGCCGACGCCGGCAACCTCGACGACCTCGAGCAGGCGTGGCGGGACGTGTGGCGTGCCGTCCACGCGATCGACCCCCTGGAGGAACCACGGCCGGACACGAAAGCGCTCTACGACTCGCTGCGAGCGTCGTCCCGCCGGGTGCCGACCGCCGCCGGCTGAACCACGGACGCGCGCCAACAGCGGGCTTCCGAGGCCGCCCCGACGGTGCAAGCGCACACGCCTGATCCAGCGAGGTCCGGCGACATCGGGCGGCAGATCGGCTCCCTCCCCCACCAAGGTCGTTTCCAACGCAGTCCCGCTCCACGTGGCGCATGTACGGGTGTCGGGACCAGACGCTGCGCCCGCGCATTACCGGGCGGCCGTGGCGCACGGGTTCGCCGGAAGTCGGGCGGTTGCCGACTCGATCGAACCGCGCCGGTCCTTCCGCCCTGGGCCCACGTTATGTTGCGCTGGCGGGGGTCCGGACGGAAGCGGTGGTCCCCGGCGTTCACCGCTGGCGGCCGGCCGAACGCTGCCGGGTAGGAGCTCGGCTCCGCCGGCGCCGCTGGGCGCTTCGTCTGGTGATAGGAGCGGCTCCTTGACCACCCCGGCCTCGGGGGACAGGATGGAGCTCTCGGTGAAAGCCGAGGCCCGTTGAGCCCTCGCCTCGGCGGGGGCTCTTGCGGTTGCGATCGCCGGTTCGGTCCTCTTGCGCGTTAGCCGGTTCGCACCGTTGGTGCGTCGATCGGAACCGTCTCTTGCACCCAGTCGCACCGCCGGTGGGAACAGAATGAGTTGGGCGCGCATCGCCCGACGCCGCAACTCTGCGTTGCCCGACGCCGACGCCGCCGACCGAGCGGCGACAACAATGGGCAGCGAGCCGAGAACCGCGGACCGCCCGCTGGCGGCTTCCGCGCCGGATCCACCGCTACCGACCCGACGTGAGCGCCGAGGTCCGCGTGAACGGGTGTGTCAGCATTATGGGATGAGCGGCCCGGCCGGGGAAGCGTTCCTCCGTACGCTCGCGAGGCCGGTTCCTCCGCTGGAGATCGACGTCGACGACGACGCGCTGACCGCGCTGGCAGCCGTGGTCGACGCTGGTGGAATCGTCTTGGTTGGAGAGACGCATGGCGTGGCGGAGAACGCTGCCGTGCTCTCGTGGATCGTCCGGCGCCTCGGAGCTGTTCAGATCGGCCTTGAGTGGAAGCCGTCGGCGGTGGAGGCCCTCTGGCGCTACGTACACGAGGGCTCGCTCGACGTGTCGCAGCTGAGGCCGAGCGCGGACGGACGGATCACGCCCCAGCACTTCGTCGCCCTACGCAAGCTCTGTGAGGACGAGCTCGTTGTCGGTGTTGTGCCGTTCGCCCCCGTGCTTTTCGCTATGCAGGGCGACGACCCCTCCCAAAATGCCTGGGAGCGTGCCCTCGCCGACGCACTGCTGCGGTTGCGACACAGCCGCGTGGGGATCGTCGCGATGGCTGGGCTAATTCACGCCGTGCTCGATCCACAACCGCTCCGTGGCCCGGATGCGACGCCGATCGGAAGGATGTTCGCTAGCCAGCCGGCGTTCGAGAAGAAGGACACGTTCTACCCAATGGGCTGGCACGTGGCGCAAGCCATACCGGCAGCCTCAGTTCGAGTTCGATATGGCGGTGGGACGTACGCGAACTTCGGCAAGAAGTCGTTCTTCCGAGATCCTGCGATCGCCAAGAGCCGGCTAGGATATCGAGAGCAGGAACTCTGCATCGAGCTTTGCACAGGGACGGCAGCCCCGGTGCCGGACGACTGAAGGGCGTTCCAGAGAGACCCCCCTGTCTGCGGTCCTGCGCCCTGGCCACACGCGACACGAAGCGCAGAACGCGCTTCCCAGAACGCGGTCTTTCCATATCCTGCCAGTGCGCAGAACGGCGCGTCGCAGACTGAGTTCGAGTATCGCGCCGCGCTCTGCCAGGATGCCGGGATGACCCGTTGGTCTCGATTGGTACGTGTCGTGGTCGTGATCATCGCCGCTGCGCCCATCGTCGGCTGCGGGACCGACTCGAGCCAGGACAGCGCCGAGGAGACGACCACCTCGACGTCTGCGGAGACCTCGAGCTCCAATGCCGCTGGCCTCACCCATTAACAGGGCCTCAGGTGCTCTTCCGGGTCGACGAGCGTTTTGCCGCCTTGGACTTGACGGAGCAGTGAGCTTCTTCGCTGACGCGGCCGCCTTGCGGGCCGCTTCGGCGGCGGACCATTCCTTTGTGGTCTGGTCCTCGATGGCGGCGTCGCCGGCCAGGCTCTGGACCGAGCGGATCCCTCCCATGGCCGCCGCCTTGGAGCCGTAGGCCTCGCTGGTGGCCACGACCTGGCCGTTCCTGGCCAGAAGGTTGAAGCGGAACTTGCCGGTGGGGCCCTTCTTGATCACGAACTTCCCGGCCACGGCTCTGCCTTCCTGTCGCTCAACTTGCATGCCGAGGTTACCGGCGGCCTCCGCCGGCGCCAGGGATGCTCTTGGCGAGCGCGACGGCGGTCACGACGTGGCTTAGGAGGTACTCGAAACGGCGCGCTAGGCGACGCGACGAGCCATGCGGCATCAACGGTGCGGCATGAGCCGAGGCGAGGGACAATGGCATTGTGAAGCGACTTGCGACGAGACACCTGGCGGTGGCGAGCGGCAAAGGCGGCGTCGGCAAGTCCACCGTGAGCTTGAACCTAGCCTTGGCCTTGGCGGAGACGGGCGCGTCGGTCGGCCTGTTGGACGCCGATATCTACGGCCCGGACATCGCGGCGCTGGTCGGGCTCACCCGCCGCACCCCGGCCGAGCGGTTGAGCCTGTGGCGGCGGGCGAGTGGCAACCTGCGGGAGCCGGCGCTGGAACGATTCGGAATCCGGCTGATGTCCACGCAGTTCCTGGTCGCCGAGGATCAGGCCCTTGCATGGTCCGCCGACCTCATCGAACTGCTCGTGATGCGCCTCGTCCACGACATCGACTGGGGAAACCTGGACTGGTTCATCGTCGACCTGCCCCCCGGCACCGCGGATGTGCAACAGCACGTGGTCCGCCACGTGCCGCTCACCGGGGCGCTGGTGGTGGTTACCCCCCAGGACACCGCCCACCTTGACGCCAAGAAGGTGATCGCCATGTTCGAGCGCTCCTCGGTGCCCGTCCTCGGGGGCGTGGAGAACATGGCGGGGATGAGCTGCCCGTCGTGTGCTTGTGCCATCGAACTGTTCCCCTCGGTGGCCGACGAGCGCTCGCTGTGGGCCACCGGGCTGGAGCGGATGGCGTCCATCCCGTTCGATCCCGTGGTGTCGGCGGCGGGGGACTCCGGACAACCACTGTTGCTGTCGCACCCCGAGAGCGGCGGGGCGACGTCGTTCCGCAGCCTTGCTGGCGCGCTGCTTGCACGTGTCAGCGTCTGAGACACTCCGGTCAGGGCCTCCCACACGATGACCTCTGGCAGCACGGAGCGAACTCGTCCCTAACGCCGACCCCGAGATCGCACACTGCCTACCCGAACGAGCCAGAGATCGGCGTACGGGTCCCCCCACGAGGCATCCCGCTCGTCACGACGGCCAGCGCAACGCGGTGAAGCATCCGTCGTGTTCCGCCACGATCGCGCCGGTTGGGCTCGGGGTGCGGCCGTAGGTGACGGTTATCTCGCAGTCGGCCAGCGAAGGCCGGCCCGCCGCGCGCCAGCTTTGCACGAGCTCGTCCAGCGACCGCTCAGCTCGGGCCGCGCCAGACCCGTCGCCGTACACCTCGATAACGCATCCGCGGCGTCCGGAGCGCCCGATCGCCAGCGCGAGGCCGCTGCCGTCAGGGCTAGCCACGCCGGCCGCAGCTCGGTAGTGGCCATCGGGCTGCGGGCGGAAGGAACGAACCGTTACACCTCCGGGCGCTTCGGCCATCCCGACGTAGGCCACGAGTGAGTTGGCGGCGGGTTTCGGTGTGCTGAGCCGGCGCCGGAGCGGCGTGCTCAGCAACACCCCCGCCAGACGCCGACGGGCCGAGGGCCGGAGCTTGGCCAGCCCGGGTCCTGACACCCCGGCGAGAGAGCGCGCCTTGCCGTCGACGAACTCGCTCACCGACACGCTCGGAGCTGAGCGAGGCGGACCGTCGTCGCGTCCGGGATTGCGCAGGTGCATGAACCCTCCGGGCACGATGGAGACCGACCGCAGGCACTCGCCGTCCCGACGCAGGGTCACCACCACTTGCTCACCTCCGGCCGAGCCGGGCAGTCGCAGCGGCAGCTCGAGGAGCCCGCCCTCGACGAGGGCGTCCCGCCATCGCTCGGGCACGTGGTCGGAGCTGGCGGTGAGGATGATTCGGTCGTAGATCTCACGCTCGGGATCGATGACCTCGTGGGCGTCGCCGACGACGACGGTGACGGGGTACCCACCAGCGCGCAGCGTCGACTCGGCCGTCGCGGCCAGGTCCGCTTCGAGCTCCACGGAGGTCACCGTGCCGGACGGCCCGACGAGTTTCGACAGCAAGGCGGCGTTGTAGCCCGTGCCCGTGCCGATCTCGAGCACCCGCAGTCCCGGGCGGAGCTGGAGGTTCTCCAGCATCTCGGCCATGATCGCCGGCTGGGACGAAGAACTGATTGGGGCGCCCTGGGTGGTCGTGCGGGTCACCAGGGCGACGTCGGCGTAGACGCGCTCTAGCCCGTCTCGCCGGGCCACCTCGGGCACGAAGAGCTCGCGGGGGACGGTGGAAAAGGCCCGCCGGACGGCGGGCGATCGGATGCAGCCTCTGGCTTCGAGGCCGGCGACGAGCGCACGACGGAGGTCCGTGGCGGACGGCATCAGCAGCCGGGGCGGGGAACGGAACGCCCGGACCGCGCCCGCGCCACTGCTGGCCTTCCGGTTGCCGCGCTGGATGGCTCTCTGGTCGTCGGTTCTCGCGCCGAACGGACGCTCCGCATCACCCTGTCGAGCCGTCTGGACGCACTCACTGTCGACCTTAGGCTCCGCCCGCCTGGTCGGTGGCTTGGCCCAGAACGCTCGAGGTCGGATCAGAGCGACGCTTCATCCGCAGTCTGGTCGACGGCCAGCGGGCCCGGCGACGCCCAGCAGCGCTTTGGTGAGCTCTCCGCCTTCGGTCACGAGTTCGAACAAGGCTTGGTCAACGTGTTCGTCTGTCACCCGAAGCTCGCCTCCGCTGGGCGATGCGTCAGCGGCGAGCAGCGCTGACTTCCGCAGCAGCTCCTTGAGGAAAGCGGCACTCACGCCCTGCGTGCGCTCGATGATGCGAGGCCGGTCCGACAACTCGAGGGCGAGACCTCGCCCGTAGAGGTCGAGGAGCCGGGAGCGGCAGTCTGGGTCCGGCAGGGGGACTTCTATGGCCTCGTCGATGCGGCCGGGGCGCGAGGCCAGCGCCGGCTCCAGCAGCTCCGGTCGGTTGGTGGTCAAGATGAAGAGCACATCGGCATCGTCGCCGAGGCCGTCCATCTGGTTGAGCAGTTCGAACAACACGGCGTTGGTGCCCGTGCTCTGGCGGCTGCGTTCCTCGGCCACCAGATCCACGTCCTCCAGGATCACCGTGGCCGGCTGCAACAGGCGCGCCATCGCACAGGAGAGTTTGATGAGCCCCAGCGTCTGGCCGGTGAGCAACAGGACGGTGCGCTCGGGCATGCGACGCGCCAGGTACATGGCGGTGAGCGTCTTGCCGGTGCCTGGCGGGCCCCACAGCAGTAGACCCCGCTTGAGATGGCGCCCGGCGGCCGAGAGGCGATCGGCCAGTTCGCCGAACCGGATCGTCTGTCGCTCGATGCGCTCCAGGACTCCCTCCGGCAATACGATGCCATCGCGCTCGATGGGCGCGAGCTGGTGGAACTTGACCTCGAGGGGACCCATCTGGCGCTGCGCCAACGAGACCACTCGGCCCCGGTAGACGTTGTGCTCGCGGATCCTCGAGCGGATGTCGGCGAGGAACCGCTCCGCCGCCGACCGCTCGGTTGCCATGACCTCGACGGCCACCTCCGAGCTGCCGAAACGACGGTCGGCTCCACGGACCAAGACGGCGAGCCGCTCGTCGCCGGCGGCGATGAGGTAGACGCCGAATTGGACGCATGCGATCTTCTCGTCCTCATTGCCGGCGGCGAGGTTGATGTAATCCACGGGGCCCTGCTGGGGCGAGCCGCCCATGAGCCCGCCCCTGGCGGCGGCGGCCAGGTCGCCGAGGCCGACGCCCATCATGCGCTTCTGCTCCGAAGCCACACCAAGCAGCTCGAACCTGCGGCGGCCTTCGGCCAGGTAGCTCTCAAGAGCCACCTGCACGTTCGGATGATTGTGGCTCGGAAACTGTTCTCCGACGATGGGCAGTGCCGTCGGTGCGACGCCGAAGTGATCGTTCAGCCGGGCTCGAAAGAAGGGTTCCTGCAGCGGCGCTTGCGCCACCGAGTGCTCCAGGAACCCTTGAACGCGGCCCCGAAGTCACCCGCCGAGATTGATCGTCCGTCGGACATGCTTCGCCCCCTTCGATGGCCAACCTGCTCATCCTGACAGGGCGGCTACCGGGGCGCAGCGCCGGCGTAGGCGGACGCCTGGAGAGTGAACAACTCGGCGTACACGCCGCCGGCCGCCATGAGTGATTCGTGGTCGCCCTGCTCGACAAGGCGCCCCTGTCGCAGCACGAGGATGCGGTCGGCGGAGCGCATGCTGGAGAACCGATGGGAGATCAACAACACGGTGCGGCCGGCGGACAGCGCCCGCATGCGATCGAAAAGCGCGTGCTCGGCGCGGGGGTCGAGGGCGGCGGTGGGCTCGTCGAGGATCAGCAGCGGCGCGGCCCGGAAGAAGGCGCGGGCCAGCGCCACCCGCTGCCACTGCCCGATCGAGAGCTCGTGGCCCCCCTCGAACTGGCGGCCTAGCATGGTGTCGTAGCCGTCGGCCAGGGCGGCGAGGAACTCGTCGGCGCCCGACTGGGTCGCTGCCGCCTCCACCCGGGACCGGTCGTGGGCCCCGGTGTGAGTCGCCCACCGCGATGTTGTCGGCTGCCGACATGAAGTACTGGACGAAGTCCTGGAAGATGACCGCCACGTGGCGGCCCAGCTCGGGGGGCGAGCATGTGGCCAGGTCGACGCCGTCCCAGGTGATGCGGCCCGACGTGGGGCGGTACAGGTTGCAGAGCAGCTTGGCCAGCGTGGTCTTCCCGGAGCCGTTCTCGCCCACCAGGGCCACGACCTCGCCGGCGTGGAGCTCGAACGACACGCCGTCGAGTGCGGACCGGTCGGACCCCGGATAGGCGAACGAGACGTCCTCCACCACCAAGGTGTCGAACCCGGGCGGCGGCGGGCCGGTGGGCCGCGCTGCTTCCACCGCCGGCGCTAGGGCGAAGAACGACGACAGGTCCTCGAGGAACAGGGCGCTCTCGTACAGCCCGTTGGCGCTCGACACCATGCCCGACAGCCGCCCGTTGAGCTGCTGGACGGCGATCGCCGCCGCCGCCGCCGCCCCCGCCACCTCCAGGTGGCCCGGGAGCAAGAGGGCGACCAGCACGCCCATGGTGGCGGCGCTGAGGGCCGAGGTGACGACGCTGGCCACCAGGGAGCGCCGCATCCGGGTTCGCACGTCGTCGCGGAGGCGCTGCACGCGCCGCTCGTAGAGGTCCTCGTACTGTCGGCGCAGGAACCCGGCCAGCTGGAAGGCCCGAACCTCGGCGGCGTGCGGCCTGCCCGAGAGGACGAAGGACAAGGCCCAGCGGCGGCGGTCGTCGGGCGTCATCGTGTAGCCGAAGCAGGCGACCGTCGGCGCCCGCCCGGCGCGTCGGCTCGGACGGCGGTCACCAACCTGGTCTCAACACCATGACGACGAGGCGCAGGTCGATGACGCCGACGCCGGGCAGGTTGTAGTCTGGGAGTAGGAAGACGCACTCGGTGAGCCGCTCGGGTGAGAGCCCTTGGCCTTCGGTGAACTCGTGGAGGATGGCACCGGTGGCGTCGTCGATGAGGGTGAACTTCTTGCCGACCACGATCGATCCGTCTAGGACGAAGCCGGTGCTGCCCCCGAGCGGCTCGAGCACGCTCACCGGTTCACCCGCGCAGGTGCCCGTGATCGTGATCCACGTTTGCCCGCCTCTTGGGGCGGCTTGGGCGTGGGCCGCCGGCGCCCAGGCGAACAGCGCTGCAACGAGCGTCGCGGTGACGACTATCACCGAACCGATGGCCTTCACAGTCGACGCCCTCGTCGATTGCTCGAGGGACCGGGATCCACTGCGTGCGAGACAGCTCACAGCGGTCCCCTACTTCTCGAGGTGGATGACGTAGCGGACGGTTTCCTCACCGGTCTCTTTGCCTTCCGCCCATCCTCGGGCGTCGGAGTAGGCGCCGGTTCCGCCCACGATGGGGTCACGTGAGGTGTCTTCGGCGCCGTTGAACTCGCCGTAGCCGGTGCTGATGACGATCTGTCCGTCGTCGAGCGCGAGGGTGAAGGAGCACTGGCTGTTGCTGGGGTCGGTGATGCTGATGCAGTAACCCTGATACGTGCCGGCCGCGTTTCCGTCTCGGGTGAGGTCGCCAGCGAGCACGCCGAGATCGCCCGGTGAGTCACCCGACGGCGCGAGATCAACGGCGTCATAGGCGGTGACCTTGCCGTCCAGGGTGAAGGATCGTTTCGAGTCGCTGCTGGCCTGGACGGCCCAGGCGATGAGCACGGCGGCGATGACGGCGACGATGCCGGCGGCGGCGACGGCGCGTTTGGTTCCGGTCATTGAAACCCTCCTATGGTGACGGTCCGTCCATCGCTGTGCACGGTCCGGGGCGCGCCGTCCCTGGGGCAAGGTTTGCTGTCCCGTGCTGGCGGGCGATCTGCCCCATGACTTGGGACGCGGCGGCGTGCATTCTGGTGGCCATGGCGGCGACCTCGATTCGGCTGCTGGTTGTCGATGACCATCCGGTGGTCCGCGACGGCGTGCGGTCGGCGATGGCCGGCCGCGAGGGCATCGAGGTCGTCGGCGAGGCTGGCTCGGGCCGCGAGGCGGTTGAGATCGCCGCACGGGTCGTTCCCGACGTCGTTCTAATGGATCTGCACATGCCCGGCGGCGGCGGTGTCGAGGCGATCCGCGAGGTACGGCGTGTGTGTGAGGGTGCCCGCTGCTTGGTGCTGACGATGGACGAGGACGACGAGTCGCTCTTCGGCGCCATGCGTGCTGGGGCGTGCGGCTACTTGTTGAAGGGCGCCCGCGGCGACGACATCGAGCGAGGCGTCCGCGCCGCCGCCGCCGGCGAGATGGTGTTCGCCAGTGGCCTCGACGAACGAGTTCGCAGCCTGTTCGACCACGCCGCGCCGACGCGTGGTGCCAGCGCCTTCCCGATGTTGAGCGACCGCGAACTGACGCTGCTGTCGCTGTTGGCCAAGGGGTTGGACAACGCAAGCATCGGACGCCGGCTCGGTTTGGCGCCGAAGACGGTGCGGAACCAGGTGTCGCTCCTGTTGACCAGGATCGGCGTCACCGACCGCGCCGCTGCGGTCGCCGCCGCCCGCGACGCCGGACTTGGCGGCAAGGACGGCGCGGCGTGAGCCAGGCGGCGCCACCCGGCGGCTGGCCACGCCTCCGGCCCGGGGCGTGGGTGATCCTACTCACCGTCGTGCTGGCCGTGGTCACCTCGACCTGGGTCGGTGTCCGGGCGGTACTGCCTACCGATGGCGCGCCCGTGATCACGGACCCCGGCTACGAGCACGGGTTCACGGTCGATCCGTTGGACTCGGATCGGACACCGCTGCGATCGGGCGACGTGATCGTCGGTATCGATGGCACGTCGCTCGATGACCTCCTCCAAGGAGCGAATGGACCGCCGCTGCGGGCAGGCACCGTCCTTCGTTACGACGTTCTCCGGGACGGCACGATCCGCCAGATCGACGCCACGGTCCGCGGGGGCGGTCTGGTCACAGAGCGCCTCCGCGATGGTGGCCCCACCCTGCTTGTGGGATTCGTGCTGGTTGGGCTCGGCGGGTGGACGGTGGCGCGCCGTCCCGATCATCCCGCCGCCCAGGCGTTGCTCGTCCTGGGGGCAGGGTTGAGCGCCTACCAGGTGTTCCAGCTGCTCGGCGCCGAGGTGGCGTCCCTCCCCTCGGCGCGCGCCGCCTTCGTCGCGGGCATCGCCGGCCACGTCGGGTCACTGGGCATCTGGGCCACGGCCGCCGCCCTTCTGGCGCTGAGCTTCCCGGAACCAGTCGGGCTGCTCCGCCGCCATCGATGGCTCGCACCGGCGGGGTACCTCACGATGTTTGCGGGGACCGCTGGCCTGCAGGGCGGCGCGCTTGCCTCCGGCGCTGTCGGGCTGCACGGCCTGCAGACGCTCTACTCCGCCATGGAGGTGGCGCTCTGGGCCCTTGTCGCCGTGACCTTTGCAGCCCTGGCGCGCACGATCTGGCGATCGGTGCGCGACCCGGCCGCTCGGCGGCAAGGCGCGCTGGTCGCCCTCGGCCTGGCGACCACCCTCGTCATCGTGGCCGGCACCAACGTGGTCGGCGAGGACCAACCGCTCCCCGCGTGGTTCACCGCCCTGGCCTTCGTCCCCATCCCGGCGGCGTTGGCCGCAGCGATCGTGCGGGGCGAGTTCCTCGACCTTCGGGCCACCATCAACCGGGCGCTGGTCTTCGTGTCGGTAACTGCCGCTCTGCTCGGGGTGTACGCGCTCGTCGTCACCGGACTTGGCACCGTCGTCGAGCGCAGCGGGTTGGCGGCGACGCTGCCTGCGACCGCCGCTGTCGCGATCGCGCTTGCTCCGATGCGTTGGCGCTTGCAGCGAGGTGTCGACCGCCTCATCTATGGACAGCGCGGCGACCCGGCCCGCGTGCTCGCCGATCTCGGCCGGCGGCTCGAAGCCGCCCTGCCCGTCGACCAGGTGCTGCCGATGGCCGCGGAGACCGTCGCCGTGGCGCTGCGGCTTCCCTATCTCGCGGTGCGCATCAACGACGGTGACACGACCCGGCTTGTGTGTGAGCGCGGTGAACCCGGTGGCTTCACCGAGACGGTCCCGCTCATCCACGAGGGACGACCCGTAGGTGAGCTGTTGGTTGCACCCCGACGCGGCCAGCGTGAGCTCAGCAGTGACGACCGTGCCGTGCTCCGAGAGATCGCCCGGCAGCTCGCTACCGCGGTCGACGCGTCGCGCCTGCTCACCGATCTCGCCCTGAGCCGAAGCCGACCCGCCGTTGCCCGAGAAGACGAACGCGCTCGCCTCCGCCACGATCTCCACGATCGGTTGGGCTCACAGCTCGTCGGTCTCAGCCTCCAGCTCGATACCCTCCAGTCCCGCCCGCCGATCCCGACGCAGGCGAGAAGGCGCGGACGGCCTATGCAGAAGCGCAGCGCGCCCTCGAGGAAGTGCGCCGCATCTCTCGCGGCCTTCGACCGGCGGAGCTTGATGAGCTCGGACTCGTCGCCGCCATCGACGCCGCCGCCGGTCGACTCAGGCTCAGCGAGGGCGATGACGCCTGGTCCGTCGCCGTCGACGCCGCCGTTCAGCTGCCGGCCCTACCGCCTACGGTTGCATCGGCGGCCTACCACATCGCTACCGAAGCCCTCACCAACGCCTACCGACACAGCGGCGGCACCGGCGCACACATCCACGTTGGCGTGACCGCCGACGGGTCCCGCCTCACCGTCGAAGTCGCCGACAACGGACGGGGCATCGACGACACCGTGAATGCCGGGGTCGGACTTGCCTCGATGCGTGCCCGAGCGGCGGCCGTCGGCGGAAGTCTCAGCCTCAACAGCCGGCCCGGTGGTGGCACCGCTGTCCGAGCCGAACTACCAATCATGGTCGGTAACGCCCAGTGACGAAGGGGTTGAAGGCTCGCAGGGAGACCCGGGCAATCGCGTGCTACACATGGCCGGGCGGGCGTTGCCGCCGACGGTCGTTCCATCGCGAACTGCTGCTTCTCACGGAACACGACCTAGGTGACCCGGCACAAAGTCCCTGGCGGTGC
The DNA here is from genome assembly GCA_050744905.1 of Acidimicrobiales bacterium. Taxonomy (GTDB): domain Bacteria; phylum Actinomycetota; class Acidimicrobiia; order Acidimicrobiales; genus DATLFN01. Next base: position 3,553 of record JBOGHR010000653.1, on the reverse strand, counting down.
TCGCGATCTTCCGGCCGGTTTGCGAGAATGACAGCGACGTAATCTCCACTTCCCCGGAGGTCGGTGTGCTCGGTCGGGTCGATGCCCAAGGGTCGCTGCTCCAGACTCGTCACGTGAGCCGTCACCTGGTGACCAAGGGCTCGTTCTACGAACGCCTGGCCGACCACGGCGACGAGGTCGTCAGCGACGAGGACTTCGCCGACTGCTACTCGCCCACCCAGGGCCGGCCGTCGATCCCGCCCTCGGTGATGATGCGAGCCCTACTGTGCGCGGCCCATGACCGCACCAGCTCCGACGCCGAGACGTCGCGGCGCACCCGGGTGGACGCCGACTGGAAGGCGGCCATGGGCGTCGACTTCGAAGGCATCGCTCCACCTTCAGCCTGTTCCGGGCCCGCCTGGTCATCCACGACGCCGATGAGACCATCCTGCGCCGCACGGTGGAAAAGGCGGTCGAGGCCGGGATCGTGCGGGGAAAACGTGACCGGCCTCATCGACTCGTCCCCCGTGCACGGCGCCGGGGCGGTGGCCGACACCTACGAGCTGGTGCGCAAGCTGGCGGCCCGCCGCCCGGGTGGCGGGCGAGGACCTCGATGCCGACCTGGCCACCAAGGCCCGAGATCTCGGCGCCGCCAAGCCCGACATCGACTGGGACGACGCCCCCGGGCGGCGGGCCCACCTCGACGAGCTGGTGAGCCTGGCCGTGGCCCTGATCGCGGCGGTGGGGCGAGCGACGACCCGGCGGTGGCCGAGGCCGCCGACCTGCTGGCCAAGGTGGTGGACCAAGACGTGGAGCTGGACGAGGACCACAAGGCCCGCATCCGAAGGGGCGTGGCCCCCGACCGGGTGGTGTCGCACTCCGACCCCGAGATGCGCCACGGCCGCAAGTCGGCCTCCCGGCGCTTCGACGGCCACAAGGCCCATGTGGTCAGCGACGAGGACTCCCAGATGATCCTCGGCGTCGAGGTGGGACCGGGCAACGGCGCCGACGGCGAAGCCGCCGCCCCCTGATCCACGCCGTGCGCGACGCCGGCCTCGACATCCACACCGTGGTGGGCGACATGGCCTACTCCGATCCCGACGTGCGCGTGGCGGTGGAGCGGGCCGGGGCCAGCGGCGATAATCGGGCCCGAAGTCGGCGCGTACGGACCGCCGTCTCACTTCGGCGCCAGCGGCCCGCCTGACTTCGGCACGTGCTGCTGCGGATTCCACGGCGGGGCAGGGACGACGATGAGACCTCGATCGTGAAGTGTTCTAACCGGTCCCCCGCTCGCCCACCCTGTTCGCTACATCCCGGCGGTCGGTCGGCCGACCACCGGCGCCATGCGGACCGGGCTCGGCGCAGCGCAGGAAAGCCTTCCCGACGCAATGGCTGCTTGAACCTCGGCTGCGCTGGTGTACGGGAACGCCGGACCGATCGCAGGATTCGCCCAGTTGGGTCCTGGGAGACAGCGCACGATACGCACCGCTGGTTGGTATCCGGGGTCGCCGGGCACAGCGGTGAGCACCATGTCGTGTCGCAGCGTCCCGTCCGGGCAGGACATCTGCGTGGCACCAGGGACGAACAAGGTGTACATGACTGGGACGTCACTGCGCCTCGATGTACCGCTCATGTCGGGCCCGATCCCGAAGCAGTTGACGCCGCCGAACACCTGGTTGGGGTTGGAGCTGTTCCCGCTCGGCCCCATCATCAACGAGACGACGGTGTCCTCGTAGTACGCCGGGAACATCTCCGGACCGCCGTGGAAGGCATACGACGCCCCTGGTCCCACCATCGACACCAGAGCGAACGCCGCCGGAAGCGCCAGGGCTCCTGCACGTGCGCGTGCCCAGCCAATGCTGCGCCGTCCAGCCATTCCGAAACCCCCTCGCCGCTTATCTCCCATGTATGTACACTTGCAGTCGAAAAGTCAAGGGCAGCACGGGCAGACGAGAACGAGTGTCGAGCGTCTCAACTTGACGCCGAGGACCCGGACATCACCCCGCTCCGACGTCCCGGCAAGAGGGCCGGCTTCGGCGCGCGCTGCCACCCGACTACGGCACCGCCGCGGGCGCGCGGTAATCACGCCGCGCTGGGCTCCGCAAGACGCGTCGCCCATCCGGTAGCTGGCGATCGCGGCCGGTCGGGTCATCGAGGTCCACCCCCCGCTGGGCTGTGGCGTCTCGGTCAGGGCGCGTCCGAAGACGCTCGGCCCACCTCGCCGTGTAATTTGGCGGAATCCGAGGTGGTGCCCGGCGGGCACGGGTGCACAAGCGGGTGCCCCGCAGGTCACTGCGCAGGTCGAGTCCAGCCTGCCCCGTCGTCAACGGCCGGTGAGCACCCTGCGAACGGCCTGCAACCGATGCAGGGGCACGGCCCGGAGGGAGACGACGTCGCCAGTCCGTGGCGCTATGACCATGAGACCGTCGCCGGCGTAGACGGCCACGTGGCCAAGATCGTGGGTCGGTCGACCGCCGCGGAAGAACAGCAGGTCCCCGAGAACGAGCCCGCTGGCCGGCTCCACTTCGACACCTACGGCGATCTGCCCCGCCGTAGTGCGCGGCAGGTGGATTCCCGCTGCCCGGTACGAAACCAGGACGAGCCCCGAGCAGTCCAGGGCAACGCCCGGCGTGGACCCACCCCACCGGTAGGGGACGCCGAGCTGGCTCAGCGCTGCTCGCACGACCACCTCGGGATCGCCCACGAAGGCCCGTCCGGGCCCGGGAACGGCAGGAAGGCCACCGCTCTCGCCAGCGCCGGCAGAGCCATCCGGGGCCATGCCGTAGGCGATGGCCTTGGCCCACACCGCGTGGTAGTACGACTCGGAACGGTTGTAGCCGAGGATCGCAGCACGCAGGTCGCCCATCTCGGCGGCCCCGGCGCACAGCTTGGCGCCGGCCGTGTACGCCGCGTCCCAGATGTTGTGCGGGTCGGGCCGGTACACCGGGGGACGCTCGGGTGCCAGCCGGGCCCAGCGGGCCCAGGTCTTGGGGAGGAACTGGCCCGGCCCCAGGGCGTGCGCCCACCCATCGGGCGACGACTCGTCGACAATGGCGGCGAAGCCGGGCCGGCCGTCGAGCGCCGGACCGACGATCGGCGGCCACACGTTCCCCGTGGCCGGATCGACCCGGCCCTGGCCGTGGCGCGACTCGGCCCAGAAGATGGCGGCGATCACCTGCCAGGGCAGGCCCTCGCACGCCGTCGCCGCCCCCTGGTAGATCTCGACCAGGCCGGGCGGGATCTCGGCCAGCGCCCCGGCGGACGGGGCCGAGGGGCTGAGCGCCTGGTCCGCTGCCTCGATGCCAGCCAGACCGGCGGCGGCGCCGAGCGACAGCACCACGATGCCGGCCAGCCCGGCCACCACCGCCATCATCAGCTGCCGCCGACCAGCCAGTGCCCGCCGTGGCGCACCAGCTCGACCTCGACGACCTCCACCCGCGCCGTGCGGACCGGTCCGTCGGTGGTGACCCGGACGACGACGACGGCGCGCTGGCCACCGACGCGGCTGCGGGCCGGGTGCACGGCCACCACGGCGGCGCTCGCCACCTCGCCTCGTTGCACCACGCCGTCCCAG
>JBOGHR010000652.1:0-3552 GCA_050744905.1 Acidimicrobiales bacterium | reverse complement strand
GCGCCCACCACCTCCTCGACGGTCGCCGGCAGCTCGCGCGCCACCGCCGCCCTCTGGGGCACGTAGCCCAGCCGCCACCGGTCGGTGAGCGCCGCCGGGGCGGCGCCGAAGAGGCGGACGGCGCCGGCCGTGGGGGTCAGCAGGCCGAGCAGGCAGCGCAGGAGGGTGGACTTCCCCGAGCCGTTGGGCCCCACCAGGGCCACGAACTCACCGGGGCCGACGGTGAGGTCGACACCGTCGAGGACGGGGTCGGCGCCGTAGGCGAACGACAGCCCCTCGGCTTCGAGGACGGGCCCCCGGTGGTCGCTCATGGGAATCGTTCTCACCTTAGCTCGAAGGCACTCGGGCGGCCGCCGGCGCCGGCCGCCAGCGCCCGCCTCCGGCGACCACCGCGGCCAGGGCGGTGGTGATGGGCACCGACACCACCAGCCCCACGCTGCCGACCAGGGTGCGGACGATCTCGGCCGCCACCACCTCGCCGGTGAGCACGTCGGCCATCCGGCGGTCGGCCTCGGCCAGCAGGATGAGCAGCGGCAGCGAGGCGCCGGCGTAGGCGAGCACCAGGGTGTTGACGGTGGAGGCGACGTGGTCGCGCCCGATGCGCAGCGCCGAGCGGTACAGCCCGGCCGGGCCCAGCGCCGGGTTGGCGGCGTGCAGCTCCCACACGGCCGACGCCTGGGTGACGGTGACGTCGTCGAGCACGCCGAGGGAGCCGATGATGATGCCGCCCAGCAGCAGGCCCTCCAGGTTGACCCGGCCCGAGGCGGCCTGGAGGAACGACGCCTCCTCCGAGGCCATGCCGGTGAGGTGGGTGGCGCCCACGAAGGCCACCGCCAGCACGCCGATGAGGGCCATGCTGGCCAGGGTGCCGACCACCGCGGTGGTGGTGGCCACCGTGGGCCCGTGGGCCAGGTACAGGTTGACCAGGAGGATGGCCGAGGCGGCGACCACCGCCACCGCCACCGGGTTGGCGCCCTCCAGCACGGCGGGGATGAGGAACGTCACCAGGAGCACCATGGTGAAGCCGAGGCCGACCAGGGCCCGGAAGCCCTTGACCCGGCCGAGTACGATCACGGCGGCCACGAACAGGGCGGCGAGCAGCACCAGGGGCGTCCCCCGCTGGAAGTCGGCCAGGTAGTACTGGCTCCCGGGCGGGGCGTCGGCGGTGAACCCGAGCACCACCCGGTCGCCCTCCTCGACCGGCGGCGACCCCGGCCCCTCGGCCACCTGGAGGATCACGGCGGTGCCCTCGTCGGGGCCCTCGGAGGGCACGACCGTCACCTCCCGGCACTGCACGCCCTCGGCGGCGCCGGTGCCGAAGCACGGCTTGAGCTCGACGTGCTCGGCGGTGGCGGCGACCAGGTCGGCCTGGGGCCCCAGGAACCGGGCGATCCCGGTGTCCCGGCCGCTGGGCCACAGGACGGCGACGCCCACCGCCGTGGCCAGGGCGGCCACGGCCACCACGCCGAGCAGCACCCGGTGGGTGAGGAGCAGACGCCCGTCGGGGAGAGGGAGGCCGCCGTGCGCGTGGGCCACCGGAGGGACGCTACCGGAGCGGGCCCGGCGCCCCCGGGCGGGACGGCGGCGGCCCCGCCCCCAACGACGGGCTCAGCCGGCGGGCGCGGGGATGACCTGGCGGCCCCGCAGGTAGGGCGCCAGGACGTCGGGCAGCCGCACCGAGCCGTCGGGCCGGCGGTTGCTCTCCACGACCGCCGCCCACACCCGGGGCACGGCCAGGGCCGAGCCGTTGAGCGTGTGGACGAAGGCCGTCCCCCCGGCCCCGGCCGGCCGGTAGCGGATGTTGGCCCGGCGGGCCTGGTAGTCGCTGAACCACGAGACCGACGAGACCTCCAGCCACTGGTCGACGCCCGGCGAGTACACCTCCAGGTCGAAGGCGCGGGCGTGCGACTGGCCGAGGTCGCCGGCGCAGATGTCGACCACCCGGTAGCCCAGGCCCAGCCCGCGCAGCACCCCCTCGGCCCGGGCCAGCAGCTCGCGGTGCATGGCCTCGGCCTGCTCGGGGGTGGTGAAGGCGAGGATCTCCACCTTGTCGAACTCGTGGACCCGCAGCAGCCCCCGGGTGTCGCGCCCGGCCGAGCCCGCCTCCCGCCGGTAGCAGGTGGTGTGGGCCATGAGCCGCACGGGCAGCGCCGACTCGTCGTACACCTGGTCGCGGCCGAGGGAGGTGAGCGGCACCTCGGCGGTGGGGATGGCCCACAGGTCGTCGCGCTCGAGGTGGTAGGCGTCGTCGGCGAACTTGGGCAGCTGGCCGGTGGCGGTGAGGGTGTCCGTGCGCACCAGGGTGGGCGGGCGGACCTCCTCGAAGGCGTCGGCGTTGCGGTCCAGGCCCAGCTGGCACAGCGCCCGCACCAGGGTGGCGCCCGCTCCCCGGTAGACGACGAACATCGAGCCCGACACGCGCGCCCCGGCCTCCAGGTCCAGGATCCCGAGCTGGGCGCCGACCTCCCAGTGCGGCACCCGCTGGTGCGGCTCGAAGCGGTCGGGGTCGTGGCCCTCCACCCGCACCACCACGTTGTCGCCGGCCGACGCCCCGTCGGGGGCCTCGGGCGCCGGCGTGTTGGGGATCCGGAGGAGCAGGTCGGTGAGCTGCGCCTCGACGGCCGCCGTCTCCGCCTCCAGCGCGCTCGCCTCCTCGCCCAGCGCCCGGCTCTCGGCCGCCAGCTTGTCGGCCGCCGCCGTGTCGCCGTCGCGCCGCGCCCGCCCCACCTGCTGCGAGAGCGCCTTGACGCCGGCCCGGGCCTCGTCGCGGCGCCCGGCCAGCTCCCGGCGGCGCACGTCGAGGGCGGCGGCCCGCTCCACCTCGGTCGGCTCGACGCCCTTGCGGGCGAGCGCCGCCTTCACCGCGTCGAGCTCGGTGCGCAGGCGGCGGACGTCGATCATGAAGGCCGAACGGTAGCGTGCGCCGCCATGCCGGCCGTCGAAGCACGCGACCTCGTCGTCCGCTACGGCCCGGTGGTCGCCGTCGACGGGGTGTCGTTCGACGCCGCCGCCGGCGAGGTCGTCGCCCTGCTGGGGCCCAACGGCGCCGGCAAGACGTCCACCGTCGAGGCCCTGGAGGGGTACCGCCGGCCGGCGTCGGGACGGGTGCGCGTCCTGGGCCTCGACCCCTGCTCCCAGCGGGTGGCGCTGGCGCCCTCCATCGGGGTCATGCTCCAGCGGGGCGGCGTCTACCCGGCGCTGGGGGCGCTGGACGCCCTGCGCCTGTTCGCCTCCTACTACCCCGATCCCGACGACCCCGGGACGCTGCTCGACCGGGTGGGCCTCACGGCGGTGGCCGGCACCCGCTGGCGGCGCCTGTCGGGCGGCGAGCAGCAACGGCTGTCGCTGGCCCTGGCGCTGGTCGGCAGGCCGTCGGTGGCGTTCCTCGACGAGCCGACCGCCGGCGTCGACCCCGCCGGCCGCCAGGCCGTCCGGGCCGCCATCGCCGAGCTGCGGGACCGGGGGGCCTGCGTGCTGGTCGCCACCCACGAGCTGGAGGAGGCCGAGCGCCTGGCCGACCGGGTGGTGATCGTGGACCGGGGGCGGGTCGTG
>JBOGHR010000651.1:0-5100 GCA_050744905.1 Acidimicrobiales bacterium | reverse complement strand
CCCGGGGGTGGGGGCCGAGCGCCTCCTGCGCCTCGCGCAGCGCCCCGGCTGCCTCCGCCACGTGCCGCTCGGCGGCGTCGGCCTGCCCGCGGTGGACGGCCCGGATGGCGCTGCCGCAGGCCCGTATGGTGCGCCGGCACGCGGCCAGGGCCCGCTCCCGCGCCGCGTGGGCGGCGTCCAGCTCGGCCAGCAGCGGCTCGCACAGCGCCAGCAGCTCGTCGCCCCGGCGCCGGCTCCCGGCTGGCGTCACGCCGGGGCGGGCGCGGCTAGTTGGCCGAGCGCCGGAGCAACAGGACGTTGTCCGGCTGGGACGTGGGGAGGAAGCGCAGCTTCATCTCCCGCTCAGCCGCCTGGTTGCGCATCTTGACGAGCATGGCGACGTAGGCGGCGAGGGCCAGGTCGCAGGCCACGTGGAGCCACAGCACGGCCCGGAACGGCGGCAGCAGCCCGAGCAGCAGGGTGAGGGCCATGGCCGCCACGAGGGTGAACAGGACGTCGCGCCGGCGCCTCATGGTGCGGGCCCGGCGGGCAGCCGCGGGCGAGTAGCTCCGGGCCATGCGGTAGGTCGGCGCCGGTGCGGCTGCCGCGAAGCCGGACAGGCGCAGGGGGTGCGCCGGCGGCACCACGGTGGGACCGGTGCGCCGCAGGACGCTGAGCTGGTGGCGGAAGTTGCCGATGGAGTCGGCCGGCCTCGCCTCGGACCGGGCCCGCAGCATCGGGGGCACCAGGACCACCCCCCAGAGCACGGCAAGGATCAACAGGACCACGATCGTCAAGAGCTCCTCGACCCGCTTTCGTGAACTCGGAGACCGTACCTCCACCGCCCCCCCTCGCGGTGGATGCCCGGTCTGGACGTGTGCCGGCGCATCCTTGCACCCCAGCGCCCGTCGCGCCAGTGGAGCGAACCGCCGTTCGGCGCCGACCCCCTCAGAGGTCGGTGACGGCCTTGCCCTCGGGCGTGGGGCGGCGCCACGTGCCCATCCGGCCCCCGGTCTTCTCCCACAGCGCCAGCTCGCCGATGACCATGGTCCGGTCCGACGACTTGCACATGTCGTAGATGGTGAGCGCGGCCACCGCCGCCGCGGTGAGCGCCTCCATCTCCACCCCGGTCCGGTCCACCGTCTCCACCTGGGCCTCGACCTCCACGCTGTCGTCGCCGATGGTGAAGTTGACGTAGACCGACCCGATGGTGAGCTGGTGGCACAGCGGGATGAGGTCGACGGTGCGCTTGGCCGCCTGGATGCCGGCGACCCGGGCCACGCCGAGCACGTCGCCCTTGGTGACGGCGTTGGTGGCCACCATGTCGGTGGTCTCCGGCTTCATGAGCACCTTGCAGCGGGCGACGGCCCGCCGGTGCGTGGGCTCCTTCGGGGTGACGTCGACCATCCGGGCCCGGCCCAGCGGGTCGATGTGGGTGAGGCCACGCTCCGACATGGCCAGCAGTGTACGGCCTGCCGTCCCGCCGGCGCCCCGGGCGGGCGAGGGGTCGGTCTGGTCTAGTCGGCGGCGGCCGGGGCGGTGGGCTTGGCGACGAACTGGGCGACGGCGGTGGAGATCGCCTGGGGCGCCGGCGCCGTGCTGGTGACCAGCAGCGCCTCCAGGTCGGCGGGGTCGGCCACGTAGCGGGGCCGGTCCGTCCGGTGGGGCTTGAAGCGGTGGGCGTAGTTGGCGTTGGTGAGGCTGATGGTGGTCCCGACCACCGGGTGGAGCCGCATGCCGACGTGGCGCTTCCAGCGCCTCCAGCGCCGGCTCCCGGAGTAGAAGCTCCGGTAGGCCCGCCACAGCCCGTCCTGGAGCTGCTGGCGGGTCATGCGGGCCGGCTCGAACACGGCGTGGTACAGGTCGTACTCGCCCCAGTCGTAGCTGGTGATGCGCCCTTCGCCGGCCATGCGGGCGAAGGTGTGCGTCCCCGGCAGCGGCGTGAGGATCGAGAAGTGGGCGGCGTCCACCCCGATGCGGTCCACGAACTCGACCGTCTCGTCGAAGACCCCGGCCTCGTCGGCGTCGAAGCCGAAGATGAAGCCGCCCTCGACCAGGATGCGGTGGTCGTGCAGCCGCCTCACGCACTCGCCGTAGAGGTGGGGCCGGTTCTTCTTGTTGCACTCCACCAGGGTCTCGCGGGAGATGCTCTCGAAGCCGGTGAACAGCACGGTGCACCCGGCCCGGGCCACCAGGGCGACCATCTCCGGGTCCCCGGCCAGCCCGATGGAGGCCTGGGCGGCCCACGAGAACCTGAGGCCCGAGCGGATGATGGCCTCGGCCATGGCGGCCGAGAACTCCAGGTCGGAGGCGAAGTCGTCGTCCAGGAAGGTGACGTGGAAGAAGGGGCCGAACTTCTGGCCCCGGCGGTCCAGCACCCGGATCTCCTCGACGATCTCCTCGGGGTCGCGGTGTCGCGACCCCCGCCCGTTGATGCGGATGACCGAGCAGAAGTCGCAGTTGAACCGGCAGCCCCGGGTGGTCTGGACGGTGTTGCGGGGGAGATAGCGGAACGTCGGCGTGCCCTCCAGGATGTCCGTCCACTCGCCCACCCGGGGGACGGCGCTCATGTCGCCCCACGAACCCTGGTAGACGCCGCCCAGCCGCCCGGCGGCGGCGTCGGCCAGCACCCGGGCGAACACGGACTCGGCCTCCCCCACCACCACGGCGTCGGCGTGGCGCAGGGCCTCGCCCGGCAGCATGGACGGGTGCACGCCACCGAGGACGACGGGCACCCCCCGGGAGCGGTAGCGGTCGGCCAGCTGGTACGCCTGGGGGGCCAGCATCGTCCACACGCTCAGGCCCACCAGGTCGGGCGCCTCGGCGGGCAGGGTGTCGGCGTTGAGGTCGACGTAGCGCACCCGCCACCCCTCCCGGCGGGCGAGGGCGGCCAGGACCAGCAGCGCCATGGGGGGCATGCGGTGGCCGAACGTGCGGTGGATGCCCAGCCCCGCCCACGGCGGCATCACCAGATGTACGACCGGTGCGTCGGCGCCCGGGAGCGAACGGCCATCGGGCCGGCCCATGGGCCGCCCACCCTAGACGGTCGCCGGGCCCGCCGCCCACGGACGCCGCCCCGGCGGGCGGACCAGCCCCGGGACGACCCCGGTCAGCCCCCGATCTGGCTCATGCTGCGCGCCGGGCGCACGAAGTGCACCTCGCCGATGCGGTGGCCCGCCCACTTGCGGCCGACCTCGGCCTCGATGGCGGCGGCCACCTCGTCGTCGCTGCCCCCGCCCCGCAGGACGGCGCGCAGGTCGGTCTCCCGCACCGCGAACAGGCAGTGGCGGAACTGCCCGTCGGCGGTGAGGCGGACCCGGTCGCAGGTGGCGCAGAAGCTGTGGGTGACGCTGGCCACCACGCCGATCTCGCCGGCGCCGTCCCGGTAGCGGAAGCGCCGGGCGGGGGCGCTCCCCGGCTCGGGCACCGCCTCCAGGGGGAAGACGGTGGAGACCCTGGCCACGATCTCCTCCAGCGGCACCACGGCGCCGGCCGCCCACTCGCCCGAGGCGTCGAGGGGCATGAACTCGATGAACCGCATGGTCACCCCCCGCCGACGGCCGAAGGCGGCCAGCTCCACCACCTCGTCGTCGTTGACCCCCCGGGTCACCACGCAGTTGACCTTGACGGGCGAGAAGCCGGCGGCCACGGCGGCGTCGATGCCGGCCAGCACCTTGTCGAGGTCGTCCCGGCGGGTGAGCTGGGCGAAGCGCTCGGGGCGGAGAGAGTCGAGCGAGACGTTGACCCGGCCCAGCCCGGCCCGCCGCAGCTCGGGGGCCAGCGACTCCAGCAGGACGCCGTTGGTGGTCATGGCCAGGTCGACGCCGAGGGCGGCCAGCTTCCCCACCAGCACCGGCAGGTGGGCCCGCACCGTCGGCTCGCCGCCGGTGATGCGGATGCCATCGAAGCCGAAGCGCTCCACGCACACGCGGGCCACCCGCTCGATCTCCTCGAAGCTCAGCACCTCCGAGCGGGGCAGCCAGGCCAGCCCGTCGGCCGGCATGCAGTAGCTGCACCGCAGGTTGCAGCGGTCGGTGACCGACACCCGCAGGTCGCGCACCGTCCGGCGGTGGGGGTCGACGAGGGGGCGGGAGGACGGCACGGTCACGCCGACGCTAGGTGACCAGCACGACGTCGACGTCCTCGCCCCGCTCGACCCCGGCCCCGTCCGCCACCAGGGCCAGGGCGTCCGACGTGGCCATGGCATGGAGCATGTGCGAGCCCTGGCCGGCCGCCGGCGTGACGTGGAGGCGGCCGTCGTCGCCCCACCGGCTCCTCACCCGCACCAGGTGCAGCTTGCCGTCGGGCCGTCGGCGCAGCGGCTCGTCGGCCACCGCCCGCACCCGGGGCCGGTCGACGTCGCGGTGGCCCATCATGGTGAGCAGGGCGGGGCGGGCGAACAGCTCGAAGCTCACCATCGACGACACCGGGTTGCCGGGCAGCCCGAGCACCGGCGTCCTCCCGATCGTCCCGAGGGCGAGGGGCTTGGCGGGCTTGACGGCGACCTGCATCCACTCCATCGTCCCACCGGAGAGCTCGTCGAGGACCACCTTCACGTAGTCGAAGTCACCCACGCTGACGCCGCCGCTGGTCACGACGGCGTCGCACAGGGCGGCGCCGCCCCGCAGGGCGTCGCCCAGGTGGTCCTTCGAGTCGGCGCAACGGCCCAGGTCGACGGCCGCCGCCCCGGCCCGGCGCACCAGCGCCAGCAGCGTCGGCCGGTTCGAGTCGCGGATCTGGCCGGGTCGCAGGGGGCCCCCGCCGTCGACCAGCTCGTCGCCGGTGGACAGCACGCCCACCGTCGCCCGCCGGTGCACGGCGACGTCGCCCCGCCCCACGCTGGCCAGCACGCCGAGGTGGCCGGGCCCGAGGACGGTGCCCGCCGGGAACAGCTCCTGGCCGGCCCGCACGTCCTCGCCCGGGCCCCGGACGTGGTCGCCGAGGCGGGCCCGGTGGTGGACGACCACCGTCCCGCCGCCGTCGGTCGCCTCCGTCCGCTCCACCATCACCACCGCGTCGGCTCCCGGAGGGATGGGCGCACCGGTCATGACGCGCACCGCCTCGCCCGCCCCCACCTCCACCGCGGGCCCGGCGCCGGCCGCCACCGACCCCACCACCCGC
>JBOGHR010000650.1:0-2894 GCA_050744905.1 Acidimicrobiales bacterium | reverse complement strand
GGTGTGCAGCCCGATGCCAGCGTGGCGGTGCACATGGTTGTAGTGATCGAAGAACAGCGCGCAGAATGCACGGGCGTCGTCGATGGAACCGAACCGGCCCGGGAACGCCGGGCAGTACTTGAGGGTCTTGAAGTTCGCTTCCGAGTACGGGTTGTCGTTGCTCACATGCGGGCGGCTGTGGCTGCGGGCGACACCGAGGTCGACGAGCAGTTGAGCGACGGGCTTGGAGGTCATCGACGTGCCCCGATCGGCGTGCAGGGTGAGCTGGTCGCGTGCGATGCCATGCGCGGCGAGCGTGTCGGCGATGAACGCTTCAGCGAGCTCGCCGGTCTCGGCTTCGCTCACCATCCAGCCCACGACGTAGCGGCTGAAGATATCGATGACCACGAACAGCTCGTAGTAGACGCCTCGCGTCGGGCCTTGGAGTTTCGTGTAGGGGTCGGACCGCAGCGCCCTGCCGTCTTTCGATCGGTGGGTTTCTGCGGCCCGCCCTCCGAACCGGACGTGCGACTTTCACCGCATCCGGCTCTCCACGTGTTCATGCCGCTGGTGCGGCGGGTCCTGTCGTCACGCTCGACCATGGAGTCGGGATGTTGGTGCCTCGGTAGCGGTAGCGCTCGATGGCGACCGTGTAGGGGCGGAACATCTCGATGCCGCGGTCGTGGATCCTCCAACCGGGGAGGTAGCGACGGACCAGGGTGTGCATGTTCAGTCCGACGTGTCGTTTGCGGAGCCAGCCGGCGATCCGCCAGAAGGCGAAGTGGTCGACGTAGCTGAATGTCCGCGAGGACACGCCGTGACGGAAGTAGTTGCACCAGCCCCGCAGCACCGGGTTGATCCGGCGCAGCAGGTCAGCGAGCGTTCGGTGACTCCGTCGGCGGGTGAGCGTTCTGACCTTGTCGATGATCGACGCGAGCGCCTTCTTCGACGGGTAGGTGTAGATCGCCTTCTTGCCGGTTCGACCTCGCCAGTTCCGACGCTGGATGTGCCAGCCAAGGAAGTCGAACCCCTCGTCGATGTGGCAGACCCTCGTCTTGGCATCCGATAGGCGAAGGCCGATCGGAGCAAGCACCTGGCCGATCTCGTCCCGGAGTGCTTCGGCGTCGTCGCGGGTGCCGTGAACCATGACCACGAAGTCGTCCGCATAGCGGACGAGTCGCATGACCGGTTCACCGGCGCGGCGACGCTTGGCACGCGTCCACGACGGGCCGAGCGCTTCCCATTTCTGGGTGAAGTGCTCGTCCAGCACGGACAGGGCGATGTTGGCCAGCAACGGTGAGAGGATCCCGCCTTGGGGTGTGCCGGTGATCGTCTCGCGGCCGACGCCGTCTTCGGAGAGGACGCCCGCCTTGAGGAACGCCTTCACGACGGCCAGGACTCGTTTGTCTCCGATCCGACGTCGCACACGACCCATAAGGGCTGTGTGGTCGATCTCGTCGAAGCACGCTGTGATGTCGGCCTCGAACACCCAGTGGTAGTTCCTGCTGGGCGATCCGAGGAAGTGAATCTCAGCGATCGCGTCCTGGGCTCGACGCTTCGGACGGAAGCCATAGCTGCATGGCTTGAAGTCCGCCTCGAAGATCGGCTCGAGCACCAGCTTCAACGCGGCCTGCACGACCCGGTCTGCGGTCGTTGGGATCCCGAGACGGCGGACCTTGCCCGACGGTTTCGGAATCGTCTTCTCCCGCACCGGCAGAGGAACGAACCGGCGAGCCTTGAGATCATCTCGCAGCCCGCCGAGCAGCTCCTCGACACCGAGCCCGACAGATCGCGGTGCGATCCTGTCGACCCCGGCGGTTCGTGCGCCCTTGTTGCCCCGCACCCGACTCCACGCCACGACGAGGAACGCCGGGTCATACACGAGGTTGAACAGGTCATCGAAGCAACGGCCAGGACTCTCCGTCGCCCATTGGTGCAGCTTCGTCTGCATCGCGTGTACCCGTAGCTCGGCCTCGATGAGGCTCGGCCACGACGCGCCGGTGTTCACCAGCGACCTCCACGCTCCGCGGTTGTGCTGCGAACACGCTGGACCCCTTCGCCATGTGCACGGCTTTCCCGTGCTCGGACTACTACGGGTCCTCCGCCCCACCCCACCGGCATCGACCGGCAACGCGTCTTCCCGCCCGCCGTGCTGGCCGCACGGCGGAGAGGGACCAGCGAGGTGGTTCCCACGTTCACTCTTGAACCCTTCGACGGGGTCGGCGCCCAGCTATGCCCCTGCAACCTCGCCACAGCTACGCCGCAGGCATTCACCGTGGCCTCCCGGCCGGCGACATCACCCAGCCTGAGAGTTCCCCGCACGACCGAGGTCATGCGGGTGCGCGTTGCAACCCAGCCCAGATCCGTCAGATTCGAGCTGGTGGTCTCGTCTTGAGGAGCGTTCAGCCGCTGGTTCCTCACGTACGCCTTTCCGTCCCACTTGCCGGACCCAGGCCATCTGACGGTGCTGACCCGTTCCGTCGTTGTCAGGGCTGCTTCCACCCTCACCCCCGTTCCGAGGATCAGGCTGCCCTCAGCTCCGATGCGCCCGCTGCGACGAGCACATGGCGGTGTCCTTTCACCACCGCAAGGTTCGAGAGCGCCTCGTGGCGCTCGATGTCGCCGACCCAGGCGACATAGGGGGCACCCGGGTCGAAGCGGCGGCCGACCAGGTCGGGCAGCGGCGGGGCGTCTTCGGCCGGGATGGTGGTGCGCACCCGGGCGGGCTTGTGCACGCCCACGATCTCGTGGGCTCGCATCAGCCGCTCGACCCGCTTGTGGTTCACCTTCCGGCCCCGGCGGGCCAACTCCGGGGTGATGCGGGGCTCGCCGTAGGTCCGGTCGGACTCGTCATGGATCCGGCGGATCTCGGCGACCAGGGCGGCCTCGGCCAGCTCGGCCGGGCTCGGCCCCGC
>JBOGHR010000649.1:0-3711 GCA_050744905.1 Acidimicrobiales bacterium | reverse complement strand
CCATGACGACAGGCTCGGTGACGGCCAGGGAGCCGTCGCTGGCGATGAGCTCGGTGAGGCGTTCGTCGACGGGGCTCCCCGTCGCCCGGTCGTACTCCACCCAGGCCGAGGTGTCGGCCAGGATCACGTCCCGTCCGCGCCGACGTCCTCGGGGATCTCGCCGATCGCCGCTGCGCCACGCATGGCCAGGGCCTCCTCACGCGTCATGGGCTGGCCTGCAAGATGGCGGAGGGCCAGGTCGACGGCTTCGGTCTTGGTGTGGATGCCGTAACGGTCCATCACCGCCCTCAGGTGCTCGTCCTCGATCTCGATGTTCGTCCGCACTCGGACCATACACGTATCATACACGAGGCGTGTGCCATCGGTGTACGCGCCCCCGCGCGAGCGGCGTCGGGTTACTGGAACGTGTTCGACTTCCTACCGCACCACTCCGGCACCACGGGTGGGTCAGCGGTGAGGTCCAGCACCTTGACGGCGTTCTCGGTCCGCACCGTCACGTCGACGTGCTGGAGCTCGTCACCAACGACGTGGGAGCTGCTGCACACTTCGAGGGGCGGATGCGGGCAGTCGGTGTGCCGGGATACGTACGCCTCGTCACGAAGAACCCGTAGAAGGAGCGGATGGCTGTTGGCTACTTGATCGCATCGAGCGGCGACTACCGCTTCCCAACCGATCAGGTGATGGCTGCGTTGGTGCGCGAGTACCCGGTGACATCGATCACAGCGGTCTCATTCCCGGGTCCGCGATCGCAGTTGCGAGCCAGCACTCGTTGTGTCGCACCCCACTGCGTACGCTCTGGGCCGGGATGACCGACCCGAACGATGCCGCGTCGACGATCGCCATCGAGGTGCCCGCGGACCGATACACGCCGAGGCGGGACGTCACCCGGGTGCCACCCCAGGGCGGTTACGTCGCCGAACGCTGCCCACTCCGGGTGCAGTTCGACCTCCTCCCACCGTCCGAGGAGCCACGCTCCGCATCACCGATCGTGCGGGCCCGGATGGAGGAGGGGGACAGCTTCGAGAGCGCCGTCTTCGCGCGGTTCATCGAGGCCCACCCGGCCGCTGTCCACCTCGGCCATGGCGTCGACGAAGCCGAGCGCCTCGCTGCCACGATCGACGCGATGGCGGCCGGTGTCGACGTCGTCCTGGGCGGACGTCTGCCCGTCGACGACGTGGGCCGGCGGACCGGCGAGCCGGACGTCCTCGTGCGGGCGGGGATCCGCTCCGACGGCCGGGCCTCGTTCCTCCCCGTCGACGTGAAGCATCACAAGACCCTGGCCCCACGAGAGCGTGACAACCAGGACCCCGCGTTGGTGTCGCGCCTTTCGGCTCCGTGGCTGAGTGCGGCCCGAGCCGACCCCGCCTGGGCGGCGCGGCCGCTGCGCGACGACGCCCTCCAGCTCGCCCACTACCACCGCATGCTCCAAGCGTGTGGCCACGCCAGCGATGAGCCGTGGGGCGGAGTCGTCGGCAAGGAGCGAGGGGTCACGTGGATCGACCTGCGCGCTCCCCGCTTCCGTGCGACCTGGAAGGGCCATGACACCGAATCGGCCCTCGAGCGCTACGACTTCGAGTTCGCGTTCCGACTCGACGTGCTCGCCGCCGCCCTGGACGGCGAGGACCTGGTCGAGCCGGTGTTGGTGGACCAGTGCAGCTCGTGCCCGTGGTTCTCGCACTGCGGCCCGCGCCTGGAGCAGAGCGACAGCGTCTCGCTCCTCCCGCTGCACGGGTACGTGCAGTGGCACACCCACCGGCAGGCCGGTGTCACCACTCGGCATGACCTGGCCCGCCTCGACCGGCGGAGCGCGCTGTTGCGCGACGCGCTTCCCGAGTCGACCGACGTGGCGGGCCTGCTTCACCGGGCGGGCTCGGTCCCGTCCGACACGGCGATCGTCGACCTCGTTGGCGAAGCGTCGAAGGAGCTGGCCGTCCTGGTCGACCACGACGTGGCCACGGCCGGTGACCTCCTCGCCCTGGACCAGAGGACCCTGTCACTGCACAACCGGATGGTCGGTGGGTCGCTGGCCGGAGCCATCGACGTGGCACGGGTGGCCGTGTTCGGCGGTGGGGCTCTGCACCGCCGGCGCGGCGTTGGGGCGGTCGAGGTCCCGTCGGCCGACGTGGAGATCGACATCGACATGGAGAACACCCTCGACGGCACGACCTACCTGTGGGGGGCGCTGGTCGACGGTGCCTACGTCCCCACCGTGGAGTGGGGCCCTACGAACGAGCTACTCGAGGCCACGGTGTTCGTTCAGTTCTGGGAGTGGGTCGGCCGACAGCGGCGGGCAGCCCACGAGCACGGACGAAGTGTCGCGTTCTACTGCTGGTCCGCCGGAGCCGAGCGGGGCGCCCTCACTGCCGGCGCCGCGCTGGCGGAGGAGCATCTCGGCGCCGCCGGGCTGCGAGCGGCGGTGGCCCAGTTCGTGGACGGCGACGAGTTCGTCGACCTGCTCCAGGTCCTCAGGACTCAGTTGGAGAGCGGCGGCGGCAACGGCCTCAAGACCATCGCGCCCCGGGCCGGGTTCGCGTGGCGAGATGACGAGCCGTCCGGGGACCTGTCGATGCTGTGGCACCGCGTCGCCGTCGGGGTCGACGGCGACGAGGCAGCTGCGGCGCGACGCCGGCTCCTTGAATACAACGAGGACGACGTGCGAGCCACGGCGGCGGTGCGACAGTGGTTGCGCTCCACCACGTTCCAAGGCATCGACGACCTCGACGCCAGAGTCCTTGCCTCGCCCGGTCGGCGCTGAGTCCGCGCCTAGCCAGCCGGAGGGACGTGGGCGACGGCGTCGTTGTCCGCGCCGGACCAAGTGGCCGTGCTGGTCGTCGAAGAAGATGTGCGCCCTCATGGCGGCCAGGACCCCGGCCTCTTCGACTCCGCCCAGGAACGAAGGACGACTCGCCCGACCCGAACATGAACATCCCAGGCCCGAAGCGTGTTCACGACACGCTTCGTCGCCGGGGCGTTGACAGGGACCCGAGTCAGGCGCAAGCTGCTCCCAACGGGCGCTGAGCAGACACGTCCGAGGTGGCGTCGGGTCCGGGACCCTTCGTCGGGGGCCCGAGGGTCAGCGAGCGAAGGTTTGCGCCAGCAGGGCGGCGGCCCGCGAGTATTCGCGGTGCCACCACAGCCCGGGCAGCACCACTCGACGTGAAGCCGAAGCGCGTCGGGTGCCGGCGACCGGCGCGTCACTCCAGAGCAGCGTCACAGGCCTCGTGCGAGACCTCGTGCAGTTTGGCGATCTCGCGGTACACCGCACCAGGAGGAACGCCGGGAAAGGCCTCGTCTATGAACGCCTTCAGCTGCGGCCTCCCTCCGGGGAACTCGCCGGAGGACCCGGGAGGCGAGATCGCCGAAGATTCGTGCCCCATGCAGCTGGCGTTGTCGCCGGCGTCGGCGAAGGCGCCGGTCGCCGGCCCCAGCGTCAGCCCGGTCGTGAGGCCAAGGCTCAGTACCGCTGCCATCCGCCTTCCGCGAACGCCGCGCTTGCCATCGGTCATGTCCGTACCCCTTCTCTCGCGGTGCGCTGCGAGCGCCTTGTCCCTGGAGTCCCCGCGCGGCGTCAGCCGTTACATCGGTTAGGGTCCCCCGCCAAGTAAGTCGCGCGATGTAGCCTGCGGGTGTGGAGCTGCCGGTCGAGGGGCTGCGGACGTTCTTCGAAGAGGTGAGCCCCCTTCTCGATGAGCGGCAGCGGCGGCTGGTGGC
>JBOGHR010000648.1:0-5660 GCA_050744905.1 Acidimicrobiales bacterium | reverse complement strand
GCCCGGGTGGCTACACCGGCGGGGAGTGCTACCGGGCCGTGGTCGAGACCCAGCTGGCCGGCGGGGACTTTCTGTCGGATCGCTCCCTGCTGGCCGACGAGGCCACCCAGCGCCTGCGCGGTGAACATGCCCTGGCGTCGCACACCACGCTGTGGCGCTTCTGCGCGGGGGCGGACCTGGGCCGCGCCCAGATTGCCGCCGCGGTGAATCGGGCCATGCTGCGCCGGGCGTGGGCCATGGGCGCCGCCCCTGCCCCGGGTCTGTTGACCATCGATCCCGACGCCACGTGGATCTCGACCTATGGCCCGGGTAAGGAGGGCTCGGCGTTCTCCTACAAACACGAGGTCGGCATGAGCCCCATGGTCGGGGTGTGCGGCGAGACCGGCGACGTGCTGGCGCTTCGGGCCCGGGGCGGCAGCGCCAACGCGGGGCGGGCGCTGGGCAGCTTCGTCGACGAGTGCGTGTCGGCCATCCCCAAGGGCTGCCGAGACGACTACCAGTTGTGGGTGCGGGTCGACTCGGCCGGCTACCGGGCCGACGTGGTCGAGGCCGCCGAGCGCCACGACGCCGCCTTCACCATCACCGCCAAGGGCTACAAGAACGTCAAGAAGGCCATCGAGTCCCTCGCCCGCGACCCAGCCACGGTGTGGTCGGCGGCCCTCGGCGCCGAGGACACCAAGGGCTCCCAGGTCGCCGAGTGCGCGTTCTCCTTCGCCGGCCGGGACCTGCGCATGATCGTGCGCCGCCAACCAACGGTGGCCGGCGACCAGTTGTCCTTCGACGACCTCGACGGCTTCAGGTTCCACGCCATCATCACCAACATCCCGCCCATGTTCGGTACCGCCGTCGACATCGAACACCATCACCGCCTCCGCGGTGGTGCCCCCGAGGAGGCCATCCGCCAGCTCAAGGCGGACTTCGGGCTGTGCCACGCCCCGCTGGAGAACTTCTTCGGCAACTGGCTGTGGTGGCACGCCGCCTCCCTCGCCTACAACGTGGCCCGCTGGGTGCGGGTCCTGGCCCTACCCAAGCAGTTCGCCACCTGCCGGGGAAAGCGTCTCCGCCTCTCGTTCTTCAACGTGGCGGCCCGGGTGGTGCGTCACGCCGGCCAGCTCATCGTGCGCCTGCCCCGCGCCTACTCGCACGCTGCCGCCTTCATCGAGGCTCTGGCCCGGCTGCGCAGGCTGCCCGTCTTCACCTGACGGGAAGGCGGAGAGGACCCCGGCCGGGAGCGACTTGGCATCGCCGGAAACACATTCGCTGCCCGCAATGGCTGATGGCACGCGTCCAGGCATCAGGTTCTCGTCCGGTCCGGCCACGTGGAGTCGCGATCACCGCCATTCCCCACCATCGCGGGCGCCCAGGACAACCGGCTGCAATATCAGGGTCTGAGAAGAAGAGCACCTGACCATGCCCGTGGGCGGCGCTGGCTTGGCCTCGTGCGGAGCCGAGTGGGATCAACACGGGATCGAGGACCGCGGCAACGACACCGGGTACCGCAGGCTGGGGTTCGGCAGGGTGTGGAGCGAACGGCATGCGCATCATCCTCGCGTCGTGCGGTGTCCGGAAGCACCTGAGATCGCCGCCACCCGCGAGGATGGCAGCCTGTCCTCGAACTACGGTGACGCGCGGAATCTCTGGCGAGCGAGATCGCTTCAGACCGTGGCCGCAGCCCTCGCCCGCCGGTGGCTCCGCCTGCGCACGAGCAAGCGCGGCGACGAGGAACAGGAGCGACACAGCGCCCAACATCGGAGCAATGAGATGTGCGATGAGCGCAGGCACGTACTCCGCTTGCGACACCTCGCTACTGCCGACCACGAGGAACCGGACGTCCTCTCCGAAGCCAGCGAACCAGTAGCCATCGACACCCGCTCCGACAGTCACCGACCACAACCCCAGCTGGTCCCACTCGACCAGCGGTCTCGTTATCACGGTCACCACACCCACCACGACCGCGACGATCGAAGCCACTACGAGCGGCTTCCGGATCATGGAGGTCCTTCCGCGGTAGTGGAGCGCGACGAGGAGCACGAGGCTGAGGGCGGCGGCCACGACGAGCACGCCGCTGGCTCCTCGGTGCCAATCGGTCCATCGAACGCTGCGCCGAGCCCCGGGCGGCAGGTCCGAGATACTGGCTCCGGGCGCGCTGGGCCTGTAGATGTCAGCGAGGACGATGCCGGATGCCGCTGCCACGGCCGCCGCGACGACGCCGATGAGCGCCACCGCGATCAAGGCTCTACGGACAAGGCGCACGAGCGGAAGCCTGCCACGCCGAGAAGCCGGGCGCTGCCTCCCGGCCAACGCAACCAGACACCGCCTCGGCGGCGTGAGCAGCTCAAACGTTCCTGCGTCGTCGGACCAGGCGCGACGGATCTGTCCTGTTCGCTGCAACTCGCTCAACGAGGTGCTTGTTGGCAAGCATGTTGGCCTCCAACTCCGTGATCACGACCGCCGGCCGCATCACGATGGTCCCGTCGGGCTCCTCAGTCACGAGGTACCGCCGATGCTCGGCGCGACCGATGCGCCCGAGACTTGCCCGCCGTCGTTCGTCAAGTTCCAGCACGGTATCGGTGTCGTCCATCGCGCTACACCCATATGGTCGGGTTCGTGTCCAGGGGCGGCGCTGTAAAGCTCCGGCACCTGCGGGTACGAGCCTACGCCTCGGTCGTGTCCCGGGCCGGTGGGAGTGGGCGGCGGCCGAGGGTCCAACCGAGCTTCACGCGGCAGCTCGGTGATCCACAGAGTGGCCCGGGAGGCGCGTCCGGATCCCCCGGGAACCGGCTCGGTCGTGGTCGTCGAGGCGGGCGGCGACTTCGTCCGTCGGCCCCGGGCTCCGAGCGGAAGCGGGCAGGGCGGCCCGGGCCGATCGGCCGGGGACGTGGCATCGGCTCGTACGATCGGGGCAGGGGTCCATGGAGATGCAGAGCAGGCTGCCTGTCGGGGTCGCGGCGTTCGTCGGTCGCGAGACCGAGCGTGCGAAGGTGGCCGACCTGGTCGCGGAGGCCCGGGTGGTGACGTTGACCGGTACCGGCGGCTGCGGCAAGACGCGGCTCGCCGTGGAGGTCGCCGGGGACGTGGCGTGGCGGTTCTCCGACGGGGCCTGCTGGGTGGACCTGCAAGGGGTGGGCGACGCCGGGATGGTCGCTGCGGCCGTCGGTGCGGCGGTGGGCGTCCACGAGCGCCCCGACCAGGCGCTGGCCGACACGCTCGCCGAGCAGCTCCGTGCACGGCACCTGCTGGTGGTGCTCGACAATTGCGAGCACCTGGTGGGGGCGTGCGCGGAGCTGGTGGCCGGGTTGTCGTCGGCGTGCCCGTAGCTGCACGTGCTGGCCACCAGCCGCGTGCCGCTGGTCGTGGACGGTGAAGCGACGTTCGAGGTCGCCCCGCTGCCGGTGCCCGGCCCGGGTGCTGAGTCTGCCGGCACGGTCGCCGTCGCGGACGCGGCGCGGTTGTTCGAGGTGCGGGCCCGGCAGGTGGCCGCGGACTTCCGGGTGGGTGACGACAATGCCGCGGCGGTGGCCGAGATCTGCCGGCACCTGGATGGGATCCCGTTGGCGATCGAGCTGGCGGCGGCCCGGGTACGTGTGCTGGCGCCGGGCCAGATCGCGGCCGGCCTGTCGGACCGCTTCGGGCTGCTCACCGGCGGCCGGCGGGGGGCGCCGGCACGCCAACGAACGCTCGAGGCCTCGCTGGACTGGAGCTACGCCCTGCTCGACGACGCGCCGCGGTTGGCGTTGTCGAGGCTGTCGGTGTTCGCCGGCTCGTTCGAGCTCGACGCCGCCGATGCGGTCGTGGCCGGGGAGGGGATCGAGGGCGGCGACGTGCTCGACCTGGTCGCCGCACTGGCCGACCAGTCCATGTTGGAGGTCGTCGAGCGCCACGGCAGCGCCCGCTACCGGCTGTTGGAGACGATCCGGGTGCATGCCCGGCAGCGACTGTCCGAGCTCGACGATCCCCCCCGGGTACGTGATCGCCATCTCGCGTTCCACGTCCGGCTGGCCGGGCGGGCGCAGGCGGGTCTGACCGGTGGGCAGCCTGGGCCCTGGGTGGCGCGGCTTGCCGCCGATCTCGACGACCTGCGCGCCGCCATGGACTGGGCGGCGGAGTCCGGAGACCTGCGAGCGCTGGTGGGACTCACCGAGCCCATTGTCCGCTTCTGGTTCGAGCACGGCCTGTCCGGAGAGGCGCACCGACGCCTGCACGCCGCGGTCGAGGGCCCGGACGTCCGTGATGACGAGCGCGTGCAGGGGCTGACCAGCGCGGCGCTCCTGGCCCTCCGCGGCGGCGATCCGGTCCGCGCCTATCGGTCGGCGAGCCAGGCAGTCGACGCGGCACGCGCCGCTGACGTGGATGGTGCGCTCGCGCTCGGCTTGAGCGTTCGGGCCCAGGCGGGGGCCGTGTCGGGGCTGTCGACCAGGGAGCAGGTGGACGCCGACATCGAGGAAGCGGCCGAGCTCGCCGGCCAGTGCGATGATGCCGCGACCCGCGCCTACGTCCTGGCGCTCGCCGGATGGACGCTGCTTCGCACCCGCACGATCAGCGCCGGGTGCCACCTGCTCGAGCAGGCGATCGAGGTGTGCGAGGCCGCCGAGGTCGCCTTCCATCTGCCGGCCGCCCACGCTGTCCTCGGGCTGTGGCCGGTGTGGTCCGGTCGGCTCGACCGGACAGGTCGTCACGCTCGACGTGCCGTCGAGCTCAGCCGGCAGGTCGGGCGTCCCACGTGGGAGGCGATCGGGCTCGCCGGCCTGGGAGCGGCTGCCGTCCTGCAAGGCGATCACGGCCGAGCGCAGGACCGGCTGTCCGAGGCGTAAGCCGTGTTGCGGACACGAACCCCGGGAGGGTCTCAATACGAGGTGTGGTTGCGTCCCTGGCTCGCGTTGTCGGCCTACGCGTCCGGCGATCTGGAAACCGCTCGGGCGGCGGCCGAGGGGGCCGTGCGGATCGGCCGTGGGAGCGGCGACCGCTGGGACGAAGTCAACGGCGAATGGTTGCTGGGCGTGCTCGCACAGAAGCCAGCAGCGTCACGACGACGCGCGAGCACATCTGGAGGCCAGCCGCTCACTGTCCACCGACCCGCGACTGCCCTTCCCGCTGGGTCGGTCGTCGGTCTCGCGGAGCTGGCCAAGGAGGACGAGGACCTCGCCAAGGCGTGGGAGCTGCCCCACGACGGCCTGGAGCTCCTCGACGACTACGGCGACCGGGTCGGGTCCGCCGCGGCGCTGGAGACGATCGCCGACCTGACCGCAGCCCTCGGCGAGCCCGAGCGTTCGCTTCGCCTGCTCGCCGCGTCGCAGCGCTTCCACACCGACACGGGCATCGCCCGCTTTCCCCCTGATGTCCCTGACCTGCCGAGCGCCGCGCCACTGATTCAGGTCTTTAGAGCAGGTTGGTGTGGTCGAGCTGGGTACGCACGGGGGCGAAACATGGGGAGGAGGCGGGTCTGTTGCGGTTCACCAGTTGACTGAGTTTGGCGCCTCCTTCCTCAAGCGGATTCGTGAGATCGATGCAGCGCTTCGTACCTCGCGAGCGAGCCTTAGGGTCCCCCGCCAAGTAAGTCGCGCGATGTAGCCTGCGGGTGTGGAGCTGCCGGTCGAGGGGCTGCGGACGTTCTTCGAAGAGGTGAGCCCCCTTCTCGATGAGCGGCAGCGGCGGCTGGTGGC
>JBOGHR010000647.1:0-1558 GCA_050744905.1 Acidimicrobiales bacterium | reverse complement strand
GCCCTCCTCCACGGCCCGGCCGAGGCGCTCCTCGTCGGACTTGGTGAGCAGCGGGTACCGCCCGATCTCGTTCAGGTAGAGGCGGACGAGGTCCTCTTGCGGCTCGGCTTCGGTGCGCTCGGGCAACGGGCTCCTGTGCGGTCGATGTCGGGATTGGAACAACGCCCGGAGGGCCCGTCTCGTTCCCGTCGCCGCCGGTTTGTCGCCATACCTCGGCGGGTACCACCGAAGCCGGCGCACGCCGGCTCCCACCCAGGGACGACCCGCCGGCGGCGCCTGCCGGACCCCCGCACCCGGGCGTCCCAGCCGGCGGGCACGAACCGGGCGTCGGAGCCTCCCCCTTTCCCGGCTCCGGCGCCCGGGTGCCGCCCCCGCCGAGCGGTCAGGGGACGGTGCCGATCGGCCGCGGGCGGGGGGGCGCCGCCCGTCGGGGCCGGAGCGATCGTCCGGGGCGCAGCGGCGGCGTCGGCAGGCCGGCACCGTCGGCCATCCCGTCCAGAAGCTCGTGCAGGGCCTGGTCGGCAGGGACCGACGGCGTCCAACCGAGCTCGGTCCTGGCCCGGGTCGTGTCCATCACCGGCACGGCGAACGCCAGGTCGACCCAGCCGGGCGGCGTGGGCTGGAGGTGCAGCCGCCACGACGCCAGGACGGCGGCCCGCAGGGCCCGTCGCGGCACGGCGACGGCTCGGGCGCCGAGGGCGTCGGCCAGGCGCCGCCCGTCGAGGACCGGCTCGGCGGCGATGTTGAACGCCCCCCGCCCGCCGCCCAGGGCCGCCAGCC
The DNA here is from genome assembly GCA_050744905.1 of Acidimicrobiales bacterium. GTDB lineage: Bacteria > Actinomycetota > Acidimicrobiia > Acidimicrobiales > DATLFN01. The sequence continues at coordinate 778 of JBOGHR010000647.1, read as the reverse complement.
GGTACGCCTCGGCGGCGTCGGCCGTGTGCACCGCCTGGAACACGAGCCCCGGCGTGGCGGGCACCACCGGGATGCGGCCCGGGCGCAGCAGCCGGCCGGGCACCAGCGGCCCGGCGAACAGGCGCCGGACTCCGGACGCCGCCTCCCGCTTGAACACCAGGGCCTTGCGCAGGCGCACCACCCGCACGTCGGGGCGCTCGCGCTCGAACAGGTCGAGCCGGCGCTCGACGGCCGCCTTGTGGCGGGCGTAGAAGCTCGACACCAGGCCCTCGGTGGGCCAGCTCTCGTCCACCGCCCGGTCCTTGGGGCCGGGCGAGTAGGCGCCGATCGACGAGGCGTACACCAGGGCGGGGACGCCGGCCTCGGCGACGGCGGCGAACACCCGGGCCGACCCGTCGACGTTCACCGCCCGCAGCACCTCGACGCGGTGCGACGGCTGGATGGCCCACGCCAGGTGGACCACCACGTCGGCCCCCCGGAAGAGGCCCACCAGGTCGGACGAGGCGACGTCCGCCTCGGCCCAGGTGACCTTGGGCAGCGGCCACGCCGGTCGCCGCCGGGCCAGGCCCAGCACCGACCCGACCCGGTCGTCGGCGCTGAGGGCCTGCACCACGCTGGTGCCCACGTTGCCGGTCGCCCCGGTGACGACGATGCGCGCCCCCGGCGGGCGCGCATCGGGGGACGGGCCGGGCCGGGGCTCGTCGGGGTCGGGCACGGTGGCGTCGCGTGTACCCCGCCGGGAGCCGGCGCCAACGTCGGTGGCCCCGCCGGTCGCACC
>JBOGHR010000646.1:0-1897 GCA_050744905.1 Acidimicrobiales bacterium | reverse complement strand
GTCCACCGGGGTGGCGACTGCGTCCGGATGGCCGCCGTTGCCGCCCGCCTCGCCCGCCGAGCCGGGTCCCTCGTCGCCCGGCGGCGGCGAGTCGTCGGCGAGGAGTGCCGGCGGTCGCGCGATCCAGCCCGCCCAGTCCTCCTCGGTCCACTCCAGGATGGGCTTGTCGGGCAGGGCCGCACCGGGTCCTGCGCCGGGCGCCGCACCCGGTGTCGCCTCCGCCGTCCCTGGCGCCGGGTCCCCGTCGCGGGGAGGGGCTCCGGCGTCCTCGGGGATGGTCACCGCCGGCCGTCTTGCTCGCGGAGGATTGGTTCCCGTTCCATGGCAGGCTGTGCCCGAGAGACCCAGAACATGGCCACGATCGATCCGATGGTAGTGCCGCAGGCGCCGCTCTCCTGGGAGCCGCAACCGGAGCCGCGCCGGCGGCGCTGGGCGCGCTGGGGCGTCCCCGGTGTGGTGTCCGTGCTGCTCCTGCTGGGCGCCGCCCAGCTCCACCTCCCCTACTACGCCCTGGCCCCGGGCGACGCCCGGCAGGTCGACGACCTCATCCGGGTGCCCGACGACCGCAGGTTCCCGCCCGAGGGAGAGTTCCTGCTGAGCACGGTGTCCCTGTCGCAGGTGAACGCCCTCCAGGCCGTGCGAGGGTGGCTGGACCGGGAGATCGACGTGCTGCCCGAGGACCAGGTGCTGGGCACCACCCGCCGCGACGACTTCACCAAGCAGAACCTCCAGCTGATGGACGACTCCAAGCAGGCGGCGGCCGTCGTGGCCCTGCGCCGCCTCGGCTACGCCGTGCCCGAGCAGGGCAAGGGCGCCCTGCTCGTCCAGATCGAGGAGGGGTCGCCCGCCGACGGCCGGCTGGCCCAGGGCGAGGTGATCGTCGGCGTGGACGGCAAGCCCGCCACCCTCTCCCAGGAGGTGGTGGCGGGGATCCGAGCGCACGCCCCCGGAGAGTCGGTGCGCCTCGACGTGCTGGGCGTGACCGGCGAGCCCCGGGTGGAGGAGGTCGTCCTGGCCCGGCGGGAGGACGGCGCCGAGGGCTTCCTGGGCGTGGTCCTGCGGACCAAGGAGCAGCGGTTCGACTACCCCTTCGAGGTGGTGATCGACTCGGGGACGATCGGCGGCCCCTCCGCCGGCCTGGCCTTCACCCTCGGGGTCATCGACAGCCTGAGCGTGGGCGAGCTGACCGGGGGCAAGAAGGTGGCGGCCACGGGGACCATGGAGCTCGACGGGACGGTGGGCGACGTGGGCGGCGTCGTCCAGAAGACGGCCGCCGTGCGCTCGGCCGGGGCCGACGTGTTCCTCGTCCCCGCCGGGGAGTACGACGACGCCATCGCCCACGCCGGCCCCCGGCTCGAGATCGTCAAGGTGAGCACGCTCGACGACGCCATCCGGGCCCTGGCCCGCCTCGGGGGCGACGTCAGCGCCCTGGGCCGGCCGCCGGCCGCCGCCGCCTGAGCCCGGAGGGGGTCGGGGCCGGCTCGCCGGTACGCTCGTGGGCATCGGGTCGCCCGAACGCCTTCAGGCGCCGCTGCGGCTGTCGATAGTGAACCCTGGATGTCCGCTTCGAGCGCTCAGTTCCAATTCGCCGCCGAGTTCGTGCTCTTCCTCGCGGCTGCCTCCGGGCTGGCCGTCGTGGCGCTGCGCAGCGCGCTCCTGAACCGGGAGCCGGTCGGCTCCACCGCCCTCGCCGTCGGCTTCACCGCCTTCGCCACCTCCGCCTTCCTCCACGGCTCGGCGCTGGTCGACGACGGGGGACACCCGCTGATCGTGGGGCTGCGGGCGGCGGGCATCGCCGCCGTCGCGGCCGGCGTCGCCCGCGGCTGGGAGGCGGGCAGGCTGGCCCGCCTCCTCCTCGTCGGCTCGACCGTGCTCGTCGCCGCCGCCACCGTGGTCG
>JBOGHR010000645.1:0-1535 GCA_050744905.1 Acidimicrobiales bacterium | reverse complement strand
GTGGGGCCCGACGGCGCCGAGCAGCGGGCGTGGTGGCCGTTCCCGTCGCCGGCCGCCACCTGGGCCGAGGCGCTCGGCCTGCACCTGCTGCGCCGGCGGCCCGAGGACGGGCGGCGGGGGTTCGTGGTCGGGGCCTGCCTGCTCGTCCGCCGGGCCGCCTTCGAGGCGGTGGGCGGCTTCGACGAGCGCTTCTGGCTCTACGGGGAGGAGGCCGACCTGTGCCGGCGTTTCTGGGCCGCCGGCTGGTCGGTGCGCCACGTTCCCGAGGCGGTGGCCACCCACGTGGGGGGCGCCAGCGGCGACGGGCCCGGCGGCGTCGCCTTCGAGCACTTCCAGCGGGGCGCCGAGCACTACATCGCCAAGCACCACGGCGGGGCCGCGCTGGTGGTCCACCGGCTGGGTCTCCTGGTCGGGTCGGCCCTGCGCCTGCCGGCCCTGGCCCTGCGCCCCGGCGACCCCCGCATCGGTCGGCGCTGGCGGATGGCCCGCCGCCTGGCCCGCCACCTGGCCACCCATCCCACCCGCGTGGAGGAGGTCCGGTGAGCATGTCCGTCCTGGCCGGCCCGGCCCGCCGCCTGGCCGGGCGCCTGCGGGCGCGGCGGTGGGCGGTGGTGCACAGAAGCGTCCAGGCCGGTCCCCGTGCGTCGGTCGGGCGCGGCTGCCGGCTCCGCCTCGACCCGGGGGCCCGCCTCGTGCTGGGAGCGGGCTGCGAGGTGGACGACGGCGTCACCCTGGCCGTCTACGGCCGGGGCCGCCTGGAGATCGGCGCCGGGTCCTTCGTCGGCCACCACGCCACGCTGGCCGCCCACGAGCTGGTGGAGCTGGGACCGGGGTGCTACCTCGCCGAGCTGGTCTCGGTGCGCGACCACGACCACGCCGTGGGGCGGGCGCCGGGCTCGGGCCAGGTCGACGTGAGCGCGGTGCGCATCGGCGCCCGTTGCTGGCTGGGCGCCAAGGTCACCGTCGTGCGCGGCGCGCACGTGGGCGAGGGCACGGTGGTCGGCGCCCACGCCGTGGTGCGGGGGACGCTGCCCGCCGGCGTGGTGGCCGCCGGCATACCCGCCACGGTGGTGCGCACGATCGAGAGCACCACGGCATGAGGGTCGCCCTTCTGCCGAGCGCCTACGCCCCCGCCGTGGGGGGCGTGGAGGAGCTGACCCGCCGCCTGGCCGCCCGTCTCGTGGGGCGGGGCGACGAGGTCGAGGTGTGGACCTTCCGCCACCCGCCGGACCTGGCGCCGGTCGAGGTCGTCGACAGCGTCGTGGTCCGTCGCTTCCACTTCCCCCTGCCGCCCGCCCGCCCCGGTGCCCTGCTGCGCTTCCCGTCCCGCGGGCTCCACGCCCTGGGCCAGCTGTCCCAGGCGGTGCGCGCCTTCCGGCCCGGCGTGCTCCACGTGCAGTGCTTCAGCGCCCAGGGGATGTACGCGGCAGCCGTCGCCGCCCGCCACCGCCTGCCCCTCGTCGTGAGCCTCCAGGGCGAGACGGTGATGGACGACGCCGACGTCTACCGGCGCTCGGTGGCGCTGCGCCTCGGGC
>JBOGHR010000644.1:0-3861 GCA_050744905.1 Acidimicrobiales bacterium | reverse complement strand
AATGCCGGGCGCGCGGCTGGGACCCTTGTGCAGCGGGGGTTCCGGTGTGACTGGCCCGGCATAACTCATAGGCTTTCGAGGAAGGCGAGGAGGGCGTCGTCGGGGCGGAATCGTGCGCGGGCGGCGCGGTGGGGGGCGGTGCGGGCGAGGGCCCGTTCTTTCGTCTTGAGGTCGGCGTGCAGGTAGGGCTGGGTCGACTTGGTGGTGGCGTGGCCGAGCCAGAGCGCGATCACCGAGGTGTCGACCCCGGCTTGGAGCAGGTTCATCGCGCAGGTGTGGCGAAGGGTGTGCGGGGTGACGTGCTTGGTGCGAAGCGATCGGCAAGCCGTGGCGGCGGTGGCGAGGTGCTTGGCGAGGAGATCGGCGACGGCGTCGGTGCTGAGACGGCCGCCGAAGCGGGTCGGGAACAGCGGGTCGCCGGCGCCGACGTCGCGGTCGCGGATCCAGGAGCGCAGCGCCCGCGCCACCGGTGCTCGTAGTGGGGTGGTGCGGTCCTTGCGCCCTTTGCCGTGGCAGTGGAGCACCGCGGCGGGGCCGGTGGTGAGGTCACCGCAGGTGAGGGCGGTGAGCTCGGAGACCCGCATGCCGGTCTCGACCGCGGCCAAGAGCAGGAGGTGGTCGCGGCGCCCGAGGCGGGTGCCGGGGTCGGGGGCGGCCAGGAGCGCGTCGGTCTCGTCTCGGGTGAGGAAGGAGATGGTGGCGCTGTCGGCGCGTTTGGTGGGGATGGCGAGCACCCGTTGGATCACCGCGGCGTGTTCGGGGCAGCGGAGCGACGCGTAGGAGAAGAAGGAGTGCACCGCGGCGAGGCGGAGGTTCCGGGTGGCGATCGAGTTGTCTCGGTCGTGCTCGAGGTGGTCGAGGAAGGCGCCGATGAACACGGCGTCCAGGTCGGCGATGTCGAGCGCGGCGGGGGTCTTGTTGAGGCGCTGGTGGGCGTAGCGCAGTAGGAGCGTGAAGGCGTCGCGGTAGCCGGCGACGGTGTGCCGGCTGGCGCGGCGTTGGGTGAGCCGCTCGGTGAAGAACGCCTCCAGCACCGGCGCCAGCGCGGTCACCGGGTTCCTCCGGTGGTGTCGTCGAGGCGTTCGGCAGCCGCGCCGAGCAGCTCGGGGGCGGCTTGCAGATACCAGTAGGTCGAACTCGGGTTGAGGTGCCCCATGTAGGTGGACAGCACCGGGAGGCGGGCCTGGACGTCGACACCGGCGGCGTACCAGTCGATGAGGGTGGCCACCGCGAAGCTGTGGCGGAAGTCATAAAGCCTCGGCGGCCGCCGGAACGGCGGCGCCTGGATCCCGAGGGCGGTGATCAGCGGCCGGAACCGCCGTGTCAGCTCCGCGGTCGTTGCGCGGCGTCCGGTCATGGTCACCAAGAAGGCCGCGTCGGTCGGTGCGGTGATGGTGCGGTCCCGAAGGCGGGCGTAGCGGCCGAGGGCGCGAGCGGTGGTGGCGTGGATCGGCACCTGGCGGGACTTGTGCCACTTGGAGTCCCGCACCGTGATCTGCGCGCCGGCCAGGTCGACATCGTCGCGGTCGAGGGCGGCGACCTCGCCGGTGCGGAGCCCGGTGGCGGCCATGAGCCCGATGGCTGTGGCCATGGTCGCGCCCCGCAGCGGCGGCCGGAGGCGGCGGGCGCTGGCGATGAGCGCCGCGGTCTCCTCCGGTGTGTAGAGGTAGGGGGTGGTGCGGGCCCGCCCCGGCCGCAGCAGATCAGCCGGCGGGATCTCGGTCCGCTCATCGAACGCGGCCAGGTAGGCGGCGAAGCGGCGCACCATCGACAGCCGCCTGGCCGTCTGGCCGATGCTCGCCTCTGATGACGCCCACGCCAACGCGGCGGCAACCGTCACGGTCTCGGCGCCCCGATCGTCGAGGAACGTCACGAACCGCTCGAGCTGGTGGCCGTGCTGGACGAGCCGGTACCCGAGCGCCCGCCGCAACGCCAGGTACCCGGCGAGGCGTTCTTCCAGGGCGCTCATCGGGTCGCCTCCGGCCACGGGCGGACCACCAGATCCAACGCTTGGCGGTCGACCTTGGCGTAGATCGAGGTGGTGGCATCGTCGTGGTGGCGTAGGACCTGGCCCACCTCCCGCAACGATCCGCCCTCACGGAGCATGGCGGTCGCTGCGCTGTGGCGCAGCCGGTGGGCGCCGACCGTCGGGATCCCGGCCCTGGTCGAGGCCGAGCGGGACACGAACACCACCGCGTTGCGCGACATCGGCTGCCGCGGTGGTGGGACCTGCAGGAACACCGCCCGGCTCGTCGACGGCGGGCGGCCATGGCGCAGGTAGTCAGCGATCGCGGCGCCGACATCCGCGGGCAGCGGGAGCCTCTCGATGCGTGCGCCCTTGCCGCGCACCGCCACCTCCCCGGCCCGCCAATCGAGGTCCTCGAGGCGCATCGATGCCACCTCGATCGCTCGCAGCCCAAGCCGGGACAGCAGCACCAACACCGCGAAGTCCCGCCGGCCCGACGGCGTCCGGCGGTCACATGAGCCCAGCAGCGCCCGCACCGCGTCCGGGTGGGCTGCCTTGGGAAGCGACGCCAGGCGGGAGCCGGCCACGCCCGGCACCGCCGCAGCCAGGTCTCGACCGAGCCGCCCGGTGGCGAACAGGAACCGCAGGAACGGGCGGAACGCACCAACGAACGCTCTGGCGGCGCCCGGGCTGAGCCGGCCCGCCTCCCCCAGCACGACCTGGTGCACCTCGGCCACGTCCAACGACCCCAGCTCCGCCTTGTCCTCGCGTTGCGACAGGAACCGGCGCACCACCCCGACGCCGTTGACGACCGTGAGCGGCGCCAGCCGCCGCTCGACCCGCAGGTAGCGCTCATACGCCGCCACCAGATCCTCAACCGCATCGTCGGCGCCGCCCGCCGGTGGGATCGCGTCGATGCCGCGCAGGTAGCCGATCACCGGCGCCAACCCACGGCGGGTCACCGGCCCGGACCGCCCCGCCGACCGTCGAGCCGCCGCGAACCGCCCGATCAACTCCTCGCTCAGCTCGCCCGCCGTCACGCCCTGGGCGCCCAGCCACCGGTCCAGCTCGCACAACAAGCGGCCCCGAACCCTCGCACCGCTCGCCGCGAACCCGACCTCCAGCAGATGCGCCTGAAGGCCTTCCCGATGGCGGGCCAGCCCCGCCCCCACGTTCCTCTCCCGTGCATCATCCACTGCAGCTCCCCTCCGGTTGAATCCCGGAGCGGAGCGTCGCCACCACGCGGAAGTTATGCCGGGCCGCTCACCACACCGCGACCCCGTGACCAGCCCCTCAAGCCGCCACCCCCCACCAACCCGGCATTACTTCCCACCCGGCATAAGCACGCCAATGCCGGGCCCGGCATAGCCATGCAAGTGTGTGCCCCTATCCATCACCTCGTTCCCAGCGGCCGGTTCCTGCCAACATCCGCCGCCCGGCGGTAGCCCTGCAGGCGCCGCGTGACCCAATACGTTCGCAACACTCGGGTGGAAGTCCCGTTGGAGCGCGGGACTGGCTTGCGGGCGGGACTCTCGGGTGGCGGGCGGGAGCGCTACTTCCGGCTTCGTCGTGCCCTGCGGCACCGGCCACGACAGAACGCCTCTACAGGCCGGTTGTTCTCCTCGGCCGCCCCGCTCGACGGTGTCGACGCCTGTTTCGAGTTACACGGCACTCCGGGGGTCACAGGGCTCGCAGGGCTGGGTGCCGACCGGCCGTGGCTTCCAGCAACAGCACGATTGTTGAGGCGGCGGGAGCCGGCGGTGGCAGCGGGAACTTCCTCATCGCGACCGAGGCGGGAGGCCACGGTCGTGGGTTAAGAGATCGCGCGGATAGGCGCAGCGTGATGGGGCTGCGCTGATCCGTAGTGAAGGGGTGCCCATCCACCGGTCGTTGGG
>JBOGHR010000643.1:0-13565 GCA_050744905.1 Acidimicrobiales bacterium | reverse complement strand
GCGGTCGCGGGCGAAGCGGACCGCCGCGGCCACGTCGGCGGCCCCGGTGCAGCGTGCGATCAGCCGGGGTCGCCGGTCGACCGCGCCGTTCCAGACGGCTCGGGCCTCGTCGTAGCCGGCGTGGCCGGCGGCGATGAGCACGCCCCGGAACCCGGGGACCTCCATGCCGGCCGCCGTGTCGCTCGGCCGGCGGGCTCGTTCACTGGTCGGTGCGGTCATCGTTCCCTCCCGTTCGTGGACAGGCCCATCGCAACACCGGGGATCCCGGGCGGGAAGGCAGCAATCCGGACTTTGAAGTAAGGAATCCGGACTTCACAGCGGGCGGGAGGCTCGCGACACTGCAATGGTGAGGACCTACGGCCAGTACTGCCCGATCGCCCGCGGCGCGGAGATCTTCGCCGAGCGCTGGACGCCGCTGATCATCCGCAACCTGCATCTCGGCTGCCAGACCTTCGGCGCCATCCTGGAGGGCGCCCCCGGGCTGTCCCGCACCGTGCTCAGCCAGCGGCTCGACCAGCTCCAGCGCCTCGGGATCGTCGAGTCGGCGCCCAAGTCGCAGGGCAGGGGCCACCGCTACCGGCTGACCGACTCGGGCCACGACCTGTTCGGCGTCTGCCAGACCCTCGGGGAGTGGGGTGCCCGTTGGCTCGAGATCGCCCCCGAGAACCTCGATCCGTTCGTCGCCCTGTGGTCGATGTGCAATGCCCTCCGCCGGGATCGGCTCCCGGACCGGCGGGTGGTCATCCGGTTCGACTTCACCGGCTTCCGGCCCCACGAGCGGTACTGGTTGCTGCTCGAGCACGGGGACACCGAGATCTGCAAGACCTACCCGGGGCTCGACGAGGACCTCTACGTCACCGCCGAGGCCGAGGCCTTCGTCAAGTGGCACGCCGGCCACGTCTCCTGGGCCGAGGCGGTCCGCGACTCCCGCATCCGGCTCGACGGTCCACCGTGGCTGGTGCGGGCCTTCCCCACCTGGAACGCCCGCAGCATGTTCGCCCACATCAGACCCGTCGCCGGCGCCGCCACCGCGAGCTGATCGGACGAAGAATAGGCCTTGAACTTTGCGTCGGAGTCTGCCAGCTTGTCAGTTGAACACTGACAGGTGTCACGGGACAGGGGAGAGCGCGGCAGTCGGGGACCGAGTGCTTCGCCGACCCACCCGCCGACCTGGGCGGTCGTGATCCACCGCTCCCTGGATCGGCTCCGCTCCTCACCCGGGCGAACGGGGCTGGAGGATCCAAGTGGACGAGTGGAATCGGCATGGCCGAGTCTCGGCGCGCCGGCGGCGCGGCCGGAGCACGACCAGCACCGGCCTGGTTGCCGCACTGCTCGCCAGCGTGCTCGTCGTCATCGCCACGGACTCGCCGGCGACCTCCGACCCGTCGGCCGGGTTCGTCGACGATGTGCCGTCGACGACGCCGTCGAACCTCGGGGACATCGACCTGACCGAGCTCCAGTACGGCGACCCGGTCGAGGCGCTCGGGCTGATCCAGCCGCCCAAGGCCGGACCCGACGGCAGCGCCGGCCTGGCCCACCCCCTGCCGGTCCCGCCGGGCCGGGCGGGCGTCGAGCCCGACCTGGCCCTGAGCTACGACTCGGCCGGCGGAAGCGGCTGGGTGGGCACGGGCTGGGACCTCTCGGCCGGCGCCGTCACCGTCGACACCGCGTTCGGCGCCCCCCGCTACCTCGGCGCCAAGGAGTCGGAGACGTACCAGCTCGACGGCGACCGGCTCTTCCCCAACGCCATCCGGACCGACCTCCAGGACCGCCCGGCCGGGCCCCGGTCGGACTGGGTCCGTGAGCTCGAGGACGCCCACGACCTCATCGTCCGGCACGGCGACACCCCGAGCACCTACTGCTGGCAGGTGGCCGACAAGAAGGGGAACCACCGGTGGTACGGGGGCACGCCGAACGACGAGGGCGGCTGTGACCGCGACGAGTCCGCCATCCTGACCGCGCCGGCGACCGGTGCGCCGGGCGGCGTCAGCGGTGACTTCCACTGGGCGCTCACCTACGTCCAGGACATCAGCGGCAACACCATGCGCTTCGCCTACGACGAGGTGACCGGGGTGCCGATGGGCCGGGAGACGTCCTCCTTCGGCGTCTCGCTCCACCTCCGGGAGATCGCCTACACCGGCTTCGCGTTGGACACCGCCCCCGACCATCCGGCGTACCGGGTGCGATTCCTGCGTGACGGCGACGTGACCGGGGCGACCCGCCGCCTGGACGTGTCCATCGACGCCGGCGCCGGTCTCCCGGTCGTCACCCGCGACCTGCTCAGGGGCGTCGAGGTCGAGTACCTGTCACCCGAGTTCCACACGGCGGGCGCCAGTCCGCAGCGGGTGAAGGGCTGGACCCTCGAGTACGAGAACGGGCCGTACGACAAGTCGCTGCTGACCAGCGTCGGCCAGTACGGCGCCGGTGGCCGTGGGACCGAGCACGCCTGGCACCGCTTCACCTGGTTCGACGAGGTCCGCGACCCGACCACCGGCGAGTACCGCGGCTTCGGCGACATCGAGCAGTGGGGCAACTCGACCGACACCAGCCGCGTGAACATCGCCGCCGAGTCGGCGCTCGGCACGTCCTACCGGGGAGGTGCCGACGGCGGTGCCTACATCGGCTTCAACCCGGCCATCCCCAACAAGATCGGCTCCTTCGGGGGATCGTTCAACATCGCCGGCGGCCAGACGAACGAGGCCAGCACCCTGGTCGACCTCGACGGCGACTCTCTGGCCGACAAGGTCTGGGTGACCGACAACGGCACGGTCATGTACCGCCCGAACCTGAACCGCCCGGGCGCGACCGACGCGTCCAAGTACGGGAGCTCGTGGTTCGGCGAGGCCCAGACCATCAGCGGCATCAACAGCCTCGGCCAGTCCAGCGACCTGAAGGTGAACGTCCACTTCGAGGCCTACCCGGTCGTCGCCATCCAGGTGGGCGGAGGGTTCGGCTTCTCCTTCGGCGACCGCTACTTCGCCGACGCCAACGGCGACGGCCGGGTCGACTTCGTCAAGCCCGGCGCCGGCGGCGCCCACACGGTGTTCTACAACGTGCTGGTGGGGGGCGTCCCGACGTTCATCGACAGCTCGCTCGCCTCCGAGCTGTCGGACAAGCTCGAGGTCCCACTCGACGCGTTCGACTCCTCGGCCGCCACCGAGAGCATCGCCGAGGTGGCCGAGCTCCTCGTGAACACCAGTCCCCGCATCGACACCGTCCGACGCTGGATCGCGCCCCATTCCGGGACGGTCCGCGTCGAGGGCGCCCCGACGTTGAGGCCCGGCTCCCCCGACCGGGGCGACGGGGCCCTGGTCACGGTCGAGCACGGTGGGGCGAAGAGGTGGGAGCGGACCCTCACCAAGGCCGCCCCGACGGCCGCACACGACGAGACCTTCGACCTCACCGCCGGGCAGTCCGTGTGGTTCCGCCTCCACGTCATCCAGAACGCGGCCGACGACGTCGTGGACTGGGCCCCCAAGATCTCCTACACCAACTTCCCGGCGCCGGTCGCCGACGACGCCAACGGGCGCAGCCAGATCGCGTTCGACGCCGCCGCCGACTTCACCCTGTTCGGCCGCAGCGGCGCCCGCACGGCGCTGGCCGAGCCCGGGCAGATGACCGTGAACGTCAAGGCCACCACGCACAGCCCCCTCTCGGACGACCTCCGCGTGGCCGTGCTGCGCGGGCGGGGGAGGGGCGCGGCGACGACCGAGAAGGTGCTGACCGTCCCCCAGCGGACGGCGGGCGTGCACAGCGACGCCGTCGACCTGACGATCACGGCGCCGTCGACGAACGTCGGCGGCGACGGCACGGCGGACACCAGCGACGACTACGACGAGTCGGACTGGCTCGAGGTCCGCGTCGACAGCGACTCGCCGGTCGACCCGACCAAGTACTCGATCGAGCTGACCACCAGCGCTCCCGCGCCCGAGGCGCCCGGCGTCTCCGACATCCCCCCGGGCAACCCGGCGACCTGCTCCCCGACGCCCCCGCAGGACGCCTGCCCGGCGTTCACGGTCCCGCTCGACCTGCCGCTCGTCCCCAACGTCCAGGTCTTCTCGCGCACCGATCACACCGAGCCGTACCGGCCGATCAGGGCGCCGGCGAGCTCGACGGGCAGGGTCGACGTGGTGGTCGACGGCCCAGCCGTCGGCGGCGGCGACCCGTCGATCACCAGCCGAGCCGCCCTCACCGTCAAGACGCTTGCCGGCGGGGTGCAGGCCCGCAAGGCCTTCACCATCAGCAACGGCCCCGGCGGCCTGTCCGGGTCGGCGACGCTGGACTTCCCGGCCGCCGGCGGTACGGACTACTACCTGGACGTGAGCGTCGCCGACCCGGTCGTGGGCGCCGCCGCCAACCTCCGGACCTCGGCGGTCAGCTTCGACGGGGGCACCAGCGAGACCAACGGGCAGCTGCACTGGCCCGACGTCGACGGGGTCTTCCCGTCCGGCAACCGGGGGTGGGCGTTCGCCGGCTACAACGCCGACCACGCCGACTCGGCCGGCAGCGGCCCCCTGGTGGAGAGCCAGTTCCGGTTCACTGCCGCGTCGAGCGGCTACGACGAGGACACCGCCGTGCCGACCGCGTCGGAGGCCCCGTCGGCGGCCGAGGTCAAGGCCGGGGCCAGGTCCGGCTTCGACCCTGCGCTGCCCTACATCCCGTGGGCCGGACCGGGGAGCGACGTGGCCGACCGCTGGCGCGCCGGCTCCAAGGAGACGCTCCACGGCAAGGGCTCCAGCATGCAGGCGGACCGCCTGGGGGCCGACATCGCCCTCGGGTCGCCGGCGGTCACCGGCCGTGCCGCGCCGCAGATCCTGGGCCTCGACGGCGACTTCAACTTCATGCTGGGCCTGATCGCGTCCTTCAGCGCCGCCGCCGGCGGCGGGCGCGCCCTGAAGGACTTCGAGGACTACAACGGCGACGGCCTCCCGGACATCCGGTCCGGGTCGACGATCGAGTACACGGGCCCCCGGGGGGCCAAGGCCGCCACCACGGGTGCCGGTGGGGACTCGTTCGACACCGGCATCGGCGTCGAGGTCGGGCTGGGCGGCTCGCCGCTGAACATCTCCTCGACCGGTGGGGCCAACAAGAACGACGACGGCGGCGGGGCAGGCTCCAACGTCGAGCCCACGTCCACCAAGTCCTCCCGCGGACTGAAGATCGGCCTCGGCTTCGGCCTCGGCTTCCAGTGGACCAACCCGGTCGTCGGAAGCGAAGCCTTCACCGAGGCGGCCGGCGGCGGCGGCGACGCCCCCGACGTCCTGGCCGACCAGGCATCAGTATCCGGCACCGTGATCGACCGGTCCATGATCGACATGAACGGCGACGGGCTGCCCGACCGGGTCGACACCTACACCAACGGCGAGGTCCTGGTCAGCCTCAACCTCGGCTACCGGTTCGCCGGCGAGGCGGTCAAGTGGTCGACCGGGCGCACGTCCGCCAACCAGGACGTGGGCGGCTCCGTCTCCCTCGGGTTCCAGCTCAACGCCTACGAGTTCGCCGGCGGCGTGGCGTACAGCGAGGCGGTCGGCTTCTCCCTCTTCGACTGGATGGACGTCGACGGCGACGGGGTCCCCGACCGGATGGACAACTCCGGTGGCGGCGACCCGTTGACGGTGTTCGGGTCCGGCGACGGGATGCAGCGGCCCGAGAGGGACTACGGCACGTACTTCAAGGGCAACGTGGCGGTCGACGCCGACCGCTGGCAGGAGCAGCGGGACGACGACGGCAACCTCCGGGGCGTCGACCTGCCCGACGGGCAGATGGAGGTCTCGCGCTCGACCAGCCTCACCGGCGGCGCCGACTTCTCCTTCTACATCGGTCCCATCTGCCTCGTCGCCTGCTACATCGTCGTCAACCCGGGCGTCCACGGGGGCTACGACCGCATGACCTCCCAGGTCCAGATGGTGGACGTCAACGGCGACGGCGCCCTCGACGCCGTCCGCAGCACGGACTACGAGCACCTCGAGGTCAGGCTCAACCGCCGGGGCAGGACCAACATGCTCCAGTCGGTGACGAACCCCCTCGGCGGCCAGATCCGGATGGACTACCAGCGGACCGGCAACACGCGCGAGAACCCGGAGTCCCTGTGGGTCCTGTCGAGCGTCGAGTTCGACGACGGCCGCAGCGGTGACGGCCCCGACGTGCAGCGCTCGGAGTTCAGCTACGACGGCAACGTCTGGGACCGCCTGCTGCGCGAGCAGCTCGGGTTCTCCACGGTCCGCGAGGACCAGGTGGACCTCGGGGGGGCCGGCGGCACCAGGCGGGTGCTGCGCTCCTACGAGCGGGACTACCTCAACGGGAACCCGCTCGAGTCGGGCCTGCTCGTCGAGGAGCGCCTGCTCGACGGGGCAGGCACGAAGGTGCAGGCGTCGAGCTTCGAGTGGTCGTTCGCCAACGCCAACCCGCACGGTGGGCTTCACGGTCCCCACGGCGACCCGGTCGTCGGCCTCCCCGAGGTGCACCAGCCGGCCCGGACGCTCCTGTTCGACACCGCCCTCTCGCCCCGCCTCGACCGGGAATCGTTGACGCACTGGGACGCCGAGGGCCACCGCCAGTTGGTCAGGACCCGCTACACCTACAACACGATCGGCGACGTCCTCACCGTCCACGACGAGAACGAGGACGAGGTCGACGCCGACGACACCTTCACGGTCCTGACGTACTCGGAGTGCGCCACCCGCAACGGCGACCGCGCCGGCGTCGATTCCTGGGTCTCGGTGCCGGCGACCGTGACCGTCTTCGGCAACGACGAGGCCAGCGGCGAGATCATGAAGTACCGCAACGGCGGGCCCGGCCTGTGCGCCAACTCGGTGCCCCTGCGGATCGCCGAGATGGTCGACGCGGGGGTCGGGAACCCGTGCGGCCGGCTCTACGCCATCACCGAGCTGTCGTTCGACACCCACGGGTCCTACGACGCCGTCGCCCACCCGTCGAACGTGCGGCCCGGGTCGTGCGCCGACCATCCCCCGGCGACCGTGGCACCCGACGACCTCGCCTTCGAGGGCTGCGGCACGCTCACGCCGGAGGACTCCGCGGTCAGGTACTGCCTCGACTACGTCTACGACGACCACCGCCGCACCGACATCGGCCTGGTGACCGACAACCACGGCGTCTCGTCGAGCGCGACCTACGACCCGCTGACGGGCCGGCTGGCGTCGCGCACCGACGAGAACGACAACCTGACCACCTACGGCTACGACCCCCAGGGCCGGCTGGCGTCGGTGACCGCGCCTCGGGAGCAGGGTTCCGGCACGCCGACGGTGTCCTACTCCTACGGAGGCCTCGACGCGACGTTGGACCACGCCGGCGCGCACTCCTGGTCGACGAGCCACCACCACGACGTCTTCAACGCCGGCAACGCCATCGACACCGCCACCTTCGTTGACGGCATGGGCCGGACCGTCCAGCGCAAGCGCGACGCCCAGGTCGACGGCGTCGCCGGCGAGGCCCGCACCGTGGAGGGGGCGATCGAGTACGACGCCCTCGGCCACGAGGTCAAGGAGTGGTACCCGGTCGTCGAGAAGGTCGGGGCGCAGCCGCTGACGACGTACAACGCCGCGACGTCGGAGAGCGGCCCGGCCACCACTGGCGTTCCGCTCACCAAGCCGACCGTCCGCACCTTCACCGTGCTCGACCAGCTCACCAGCCGGACCCTGCCCGACGACTCCGTCGAGCGATTCGCCTACGACTTCGACGTCCTTCCCGACCCGCTCGACGCCTACACGGCGCCGATCGTGATGAGCCGCGTGGTCACCACCGACGCGCTGGGCAGGACCTCCTCGCGCTGGGTGGACGTCGGGGGTGCGGTGTTCTTCCGGCAGGAGGACGCCTTGGGGGCGAACGACCCCGACGGCACCGGCGGTCCGCTTGCCGCCCTCCCCACCGGCACGACGATCGGGGACCCGCGCATCACGGCCTCCACGGGCACGCCGGGTGCGATCGAGACCCTTCACGAGTACGACCGGCTGGGCCGGCTCACCGCCACCGTGGACGCGGCCGGCGCCCGCACGACCCACGCCTACGACCCGATGGACAACGTCACCGCGACCTCCACGCCGGACAGCGGGCTGGTGCAGCGCACCTTCGCGCCGTCGGGCCAGCTCCTCACCGTGGAGCGGGCCAGGGGCACCGTGGCGACCTACGCCTACGACCGTGACCGAATGGTCGGGGTGTCCTACTCCGACCACACGCCACCGGTCGGCTACCAGTACGGCGACGACGCGGCGGCGGAGAACGGGGCGGGCCGGGTGACCAGCGTCGCCGACGGGGCCATGACCCGGGCCTACGGGTACGACGTGGACGGCAACGTCGCCCGAGAGACCGCCACTCGCCATCCCGACCCGTTCGGGAAGGGCGTCGACCCCGATCCGGCGACGTGGGAGACAGCCTGGGACTACGACAGCCTCGGTCGGGTGGCGCTGCTCGTCTACCCCGACGGCGAGGCCCTGACGCACGACTACGACCTGGGCGGGCGCCCCGAGTCCCTGGTGTCCCAGGCGCCCCAGCACGACCTCTACGACCAATACGGGATCCGCGTCCCGCGGCCCGACGTCGAGATCACCTACGTGGGCGAGGTCCGCTACGACCAGTTCGGCCAGGCGACCTACCTGCGCACGGGCAGCGGGGTCGAGACCTCCTACACCCATGACCCGGAGCGGCGCTTCCTGGCCGGCGTCACGACGGATTCGACGGCGGCCGAGCAGTACGACGGGTCCACCGCCGTCGCCCGGCCGCTCCAGCGGCTGGAGTACACCTACGACCAGGTCGGCAACGCGCGCGACGTGGTGAACCGCCTCTACGCCGAGCCCACCGACACGACGGTCGCCGACCTCGGGCCGGCGCCGGTGAACAACGTGCCCGGACCGTCCCAGCACGCCTACACCTACGACGGCCATTACCGGCTGACCGGTGGCGCCGGCACCTACATCGACCAGAAGGAGCGGCGGGACTTCACCTTCGAGGCCGACTACGCACCCAACGGCAACCTGCTGTCCAAGCGCCAGGTCACCACCACCACCAGCACGACCAGCAAGGGCGGCAAGACGACGACCACGACGGGGGCCGGGACCGGCAACGGCAAGAAGGGAGACGGGTCCGGTACCGGCGGCGGCACCACGACCGAGGACACCTGCGAGTCCAACACCGGCTCCGGTGGCGGATCGTTCAACCAGGACCCGGAGACGACCTACGTCATCGCCCCCGGCGACCTGGCCTACGCGACCGATTCCGACGGCCACCAGCTGCACCGGATCACCCGCTCGGGGACCCGCGACTACACGCATGACGCCAACGGCAACATGACCGGATGGGTGCAGCCCTGCGCGGGCGGGACGAGCACGATCACCCGCACGATCGAGTGGGACGCCGAGAACCGGGTCACCCGCCTGGCCGAGGGCAACAACGACACCGTCTACCGCTACAGCGCAGAGGGGCACCGGACGCTCGAGCGCGGCCCGCAGGGCACCACCTGGTTCATCAACGAGCACTGGCGTACGTTCAACGACGGGCTGCGCTACGCCAACGTGTTCCTCGGCCAGCAGATGATCGCCAGCCACCGGACCGATCCGCAGCCGCCACCGCCTCCTGCGTGCACCGACACGCCCGAGGTCCCGTGCCCCTGCGAGCAGGACGGGGCGTGCGAGGTGGCGGAGGCGGAGTGCGACCCGGCCGGGCGCGTCTACGACGCCACGACCGGGACCTGCCAGCCGAAGGAGACCCGGACCATCCACTTCCTCCACAAGGACCTGCAGGGCAGCCTGCGGGTGGCCACGGACGAGGTGGGCGTCGTCTTCCAGTACGTCGACTACCTGCCCACCGGCCGACCGTGGGTGGCCGGCCAGAGCACGACCAAGGACACGCCGTACCTGTTCGCCGGCGGCTGGACCGACACCACCTACGACCTGGTGAACTTCGGTGAGCGGTGGTACGACGCCAGGGAGCAGAACTTCCTGAGTGCCGAGCCGTTGCTGGAGGAGAGCCCGTACGCCGCGGTCGACGACCCGTCGCTGCTCTCGGCGTACACCTATGCCGCCTCCAACCCCCTCAGGTACGTGGACCCGGACGGACGGGCGCCGAGGTTCGCGAGCAACGGGTTCGACCTCGGCGACGAGTTGACGCACGAGAAGCACGAGTCCGGCAACATCAGCGTCCCGGTGGCCAGCCGCGAAGCCCGAGCCGCCCCCGCGATCACCTTCGGTGGCCGCTACAGCAACGATGCCGCCGGCCAGGCGCTCGTCCAGAAGATGGTGGACCGCGAGGCGAAGATCCAGCGCTTCGCAACGCTCCTGAACATCGCCACCGAGGACGGCGAGCGGAAGGTCCACGTCTTCGGGAAGCTGGTGGACAAGAGGAAGGTCGGTGACCACGCGGCCCCCGACCCGGGGCCGAGCGACACCGGCGCCAAGCCCGACGACGGCCTGCCGGCGCCGCCCGATCCCTCCGGGACCCCCGACCCGCCCGGTGCGGACGACGCCGGCAGCGGGTCCGACGACGGTCCGTCCTCGAGCCGGTCCGGCGCCACCGACGGGGCAGGGGACGCGGGGGCCGGCGCCCCGTCGCCGGACGCCGGCAGCGGCAGCAACGACGGGGGCGAGGGCGGGGGGCCCTCGACGGCCCCGCCGCTCCCGCCACGGCCGGCCTCACCCTCCGCGGGGGGCGACTCGGACGTCGACAGGAGCTGACGCCGGGCGGCGCCTCGGCCCGGACCGGTCGGGCGCCACACCACGCGCCGCAGGATCGCGACCGGGCCATGGTGGTGAGCCCCGTCGCTACGATCCGGCGGTGGCCGACTTCGATCCGACCGCCTACGGCGCCTCGGGCATCGCCGACGAGTACGACGAGCTGTACGAGGGCCACTGGGAGACAGACGGCGCCGTCGACTGCCTCGCCGGCCTGGCCGGCGGCGGCCGGGTGCTCGAGCTCGGGATGGGCACGGGCCGGCTGGCGCTGCCGCTGGTGGAGCGGGGCGTCGAGGTCCACGGCGTCGACGCCTCGCCGGAGATGGTCGCCGAGCTGAGGAAGAAGCCGGGCGGGGCCGGGGTGCCCGTCGCCGTCGGCGACTTCACCACGACCCGCGCCGGCTCCGGCTTCGCCGTGGTGGTCCTGGCCGCCAACACCATCTTCGGCCTTCCCGACCAGCAGGCCCAGGTGGCCTGCTTCCGCAACGCGGCGGACCACCTCGCTCCCTCGGGCCGGTTCGTCATCGAGGCCTGGGTGCCCGACGTCGGCGCCTTCCGCCGGAACCGGGCGGTGCGGCCCCGGATCATCCGGCCTGGCATCGTTTCCATCGAGGCCGCCGAGCTGGACCCCGTCGACCAGATCATGCGCACCACCCAGACGGTGTTCTCCGACGGCTCGGTTCGCCTGTACCCGGCCGACCATCGCTACGCATGGCCGGCCGAGCTGGACCTCATGGCCCAGCTCGCCGGCCTCCACCGGGAGGCCCGGTGGGAGGACTGGAGGGGCTCGCCCTTCGGTGCGCACAGCGCCGCCCACGTGAGCGTGTACCGGAAGTAGCCGGCGCCGTCACCCGAGGGGCACGACCACCGCCCGCTCCACCACGCCCTCGCTCCCGGCCCCGGGGCCGGCCTCGAGGCGGGTGAACGCCAGCGCCCGCCCGTCGGGCGTGAGGTGGCCGGGCCCGACCACCCCGGTGGGCGCCACGACCAGCTTCCCGCCGTCGAAGGTCACGCCGTCGAAGGTCACGATGGACAGGGAGCCGCCGTCGGGGTACCCCCCCTGCCCGGTGAGGACGAGGGCCCGACCGTCGGGCGCCCAGGTGGCGTGGGAGACGGGGCCGGTGGCCAGCTCCTGGGGCTCGGCGCCGGGGGCGAACAGCCACGCCCCGTCACCGTAGGCCGCCACCCGGCGACCGTCGGGGGAGACGGCCATGCCCACGGCGGGAACGGCGTGGACGACCTCGCCCAATCGGAGGCGGCCGTCGCGGGTGAGCACGGCGAGCGTCCCGTCGGCCAGCTCGGCCACCTCCAGGGCGTCCTGGCCCGCCAGCACCGTCCGGCGGGTGCCGGCCGCCGGGTCGATCCGGACCACGTCCCACGTCCCCGACACCACGCCGAGCAGGCTGGTCCCGTCCCGCGTCCACGCCAGGCGGGCCACCAGGTCCGCCAGCAGGTCGCGGTCGACGGCCGTCACCTCGGAGAGCAGCCCGCCCGCCCCCTCTCGGGCCAGGAACACGTCGGTCAGGAACTCCTCGCAGCTCGACACGACGGCCACCCGGGTGGGGTCGGCCGGGCTGCGGACGATGGTGCCCTCGACCCGCTCCCGGCCAGGGACGGACCGGCGGCGGGCCCCGCCGTCGAGGGGGGCGGCGAACAGGGCGGTCGCCCCCATCCCCTCGCACCCGAGGGCGTCGGACTCGGTGTCCTCGGCCACCACCAGGGCGGCGCTGCCGTCGGCGCTCACGCCGACGACCAGCCCCTCCCCGAGCGCCCGCTCGGGCCCCGGGAGGTAGCTCGGGGAGGGTGTGGTGGTCGACGGGGTGGGCGGCTCGGTGACGACCCGCGTCCCCTCCCGCTCCTCCCCGGGGCGCAGGACCACCACCGAGGCGACCACCAGGGCCACGGCGGCGGCCACTGCCACCACGGCGAGCCCCAGGAACGGGCGTCGGTGGAGGGCGCGGCCACGCCGGCCCCACCGGCGCCCGCCGGGCGGGTCCTCGAGCGCCAGCTGCTCCTCCAGCTCCTCCCAGAACCCGGGCCGGTGCTCGGGCGTGGGCAGGGCCCGCAGGGCGGCGCCCAGGTCGCGGTCGCGGTCCTCGTTCATCGCTCACCTCCCTTCCGGCCCAGCCGCTCCCGCAGGATGGCGTGGGCCCGGAAGAGCCTGGAGTGCACGGTCCCCTCGGCCACGCCGAGGATGCGGGCGGCGGTGGCGTGGTCGAAGCCCTCGGCGTCGACCAGCATCACGACGGCCCGCTGCTCGGGGGACAGGGCGGACAGGGCGTCGGACAGGCTGCCCCGCACCGCGGCCCGCTCGCCCGGGTCGGGGTCGGCCGAGGCCCGTTCGGCCAGCCCCTCGAGGGGCACCACGTCGGCTCGCTTCGAGCGGCGGAGGTGGTCGAGGCAGGCGTTGTAGGTGACGCGGTACAGCCACGTCCCCGCGCTGGCGTCCCCCCGGAACCCGGCCATGCCCCGGTACGCCTTCACGTAGACCTCCTGGAGGACGTCGTCCATGTGCCCGGCGTCGCCCAGGAGGCGAAAGGCCAGGGCCCGCAGGCCCCGGTCGTAGTGGGACACGACCGCCCGGAACGCCCGGTGGTCGCCGGCGCGGGTCCAGGACCCCGGGGTCGACGTCGCTCACCCGCTCGGTGGTGGCACCCTTCGGCATGCCCGGTTGGACGCCGGCACCGCCGGTTTGCTTCCGCTCGCCCTCGATCCGGCCAACGTAGGCCCCGCCCTCGGCCGGGCGCCTGCGAAAATTCGTTACCGCCGGCGGCCACGTGCCGCTCCAGGCCGCCCCGTCTCCCGGTCAGACTTCCCGGCGAACTGGCCGCAGCCGGCACCGGCGCCCACGTCGAGGGCCTCACCGCCGCCACGCCGCGCCGGCGC
>JBOGHR010000642.1:0-13694 GCA_050744905.1 Acidimicrobiales bacterium | reverse complement strand
CCCGGCGGCGGCGGTCGGCGACCGGGACCTGGTCCAGCTCCTGTGCGCCCTGCGGGTGCTCCTGCCCGACGTCGGCCTGGTCCTGTCGACGCGCGAGCCCCCCGCCCTGCGCGACGCCCTGCTCGGCCTGGGCGTCACCCACCTGTCGGCCGGGTCGTCCACCGAGCCCGGCGGGTACACCGAGCCCGACGGCGCCGAGCCCCAGTTCGAGGTGGCCGACCTGCGCAGCGCGGCCGAGGTGGCGGCCGTCGTGCGCTCCGCCGGCTACGACCCGGTGTGGAAGGACTGGCAGCGGGTGGCGCCGCCGGGCTGATCCGTCCCGTCCCGGTCCAGGCGCCTGGCGCTCAAGGGGGGCGCCTCGGTTGTCGACGCGACGACGACCATGGCACCTCCCCGTTTCCTCCATGCCGCTCTGGCGGCCGCCGCCGGCGCCGCCGCCCTGGTGCTGCCGGCCGCCCCGGCCGCCGCCGACGAGGGCCAGCCGTTCCGGCGCATCGCCTTCCCGGTCGAGGGGAGGGCGTCGTACGCCGACGACTTCGGCGATCCCCGCAGCGGCGGGCGGTCCCACGAGGGCAACGACATCTTCGGCGCCAAGCTCCAGAGGCTGGTGGCCGCGGTGGACGGCAAGGTGCGGGTGTCCACCGGCGGGCTGCTCTCCGGGAACATGGTCACCATCACCGACGCCGACGGGTGGTCGTACCGGTACATCCACCTGAACAACGACTCACCGGGGACCGACGACGGGCTCGACCCGCTGGAGTGGGTGCTCGGCCCCGGCGTCGTGGCCGGCACCGTCGTGAAGGCGGGCCAGCACCTCGGCTTCCTGGGCGACAGCGGCAACGCCGAGGACACCGCGCCCCACCTGCACTTCGAGATGCGGGCGCCGGACGGCTCGGCCGTCAACCCGTGGACCAGCCTCCGCCTGGCCCAGGGCCTGCCCGCCGGCGACCGGTGCTCGTACGGGACGAACCCGGCCGGCCGGTCGAGCCCGAAGGCGTCGGCCGGCTACTGGCTGCTGGGCTCCGACGGCGGGGTGTTCGCCTTCGGCGGGGCCCGGTTCCACGGCTCGACGGGCGACGTGCGCCTCAACCGGCCCATCGTCGCCATGGCGGCCACGCCCACCGGCGAGGGCTACTGGCTGGTGGCGTCCGACGGGGGGATCTTCGCCTTCGGCGACGCCGCCTTCTTCGGCTCGACGGGGGCGACCGCCCTCAACCGGCCCATCGTCGCCATGGCGGCGTCCCCCACGGGCGACGGGTACTGGCTGGTCGGCTCAGACGGCGGGGTGTTCGGCTTCGGCGCCGCCGCCTTCCTCGGGTCGGTGCCCGACCTGGGCATCGCCACGCCGGTGGTGGCCCTGGGCGCCACCCCGTCGGGCGAGGGCTACTGGCTGCTGGCCGCCGACGGCGGCGTCTTCTCCTTCGGCGACGCCGCCTTCCGGGGCTCGCTGCCCGGCAGCGGGCTGTGCCGGTGGCCGACCGGCGTCCGGCTGGTGCCGACGGCGAGCGGCAGGGGCTACTGGGTGCAGGGCGCCGACGGAAGCACGTGGAACCTGGGCGACGCCAACTTCCACGGCAGCCTCACCGCCGCCGGCATCGAGGCCAACACCGCCGTCATCGACCTGGCCGTCGTCCCGAGTAGATAGGTCACCAGATCGGTGACCCATCTACTCGGGAGCGCGGGTCGCTCGCCCGTCAGCCGTCGGTGCGGCGGCGGCCGGACCGGCTCAGCACCACGCCGGCGCCGACCAGGCCGAGGCCGAGCGACACCATGGTGAGGGCGTCGACGCCGGTGCGGGGGAGCGTCGCCGACAGGACCCGGGTGGCGACCGTCGTGGTGGTCGTGGCCGGCGGGGTGGTGGTGGTGGTGGTGGTGGCGACCGTGGTGGTGGTCGTCTCCGGCGGCGCCGTCTGGGCCTGGGTGATCTCCTGGCCGAGAACGGCGGTGGGCACGATGACCACCACGGTGGCGGTGGCCGTCACCGGGCCGGCGTTGGCGGCCCGGGCGGTGGCGGTGTTGACCAGCGTGCCCGCCGTCCCCGCCGAGGTGGCGCTGGCGACGTGCACGGTGGCGGTGGCCCCCGGGTCCATGTCGCCGAACGAGCAGGCCAGCGTCTGGGCGGGCGGGGCGCCCGTCACCGAGCAGGTGCCGGGACCGGCGTAGGCGGGGCTCACCGCCCACTCGACGCCGGTGGCTGCCGGCAGCGGGTCGTCGAGGGTCACGCCCAGGGCCCGGCCGGTGCCGGTGTTGGTGACCGTCACCGCGAAGCCCACGCCCGACCCGGCCGTCACGCTGGCGGCATCGGCGGTCTTGGTGACGGCCAGCACGGGCGGGTTGGCGATGTTGGCGAAGGCCACCACGTTGTCGCCGGTGGCGATGACCACGGTGCCGTTGGCCGGGTCCACCGTGCTGGTGAACAGGGCGTCGGCCGCCTCGGCGACCGAGCAGGTGGTCCCCGTCGGGATGCCGGCGATGCGGTGCGTCGCCGTGCCGGTGAGCTGGAACGTCTGGTCGAACGCCGTCCCCGGCTCGCAGTCCACCGTGAAGGTGAAGGTCCCGGTGCCCCCGGTGGTGGTCTTGGCGACCACCAGGTCGCCGGTCTGGCGCACGTTGGTGAACGTCACCGTGTTGGTGCCCAGGGCGATGGTGACCGTCTGGGCCGGTTGGGGGTCGAAGCCGGCCGCCGGCTGCTCGGTCACCGTGCACACCGTGCCGGTCGGGATGCCGGCGATGGGGGCGCTGGTGGTGCCTGGGGCGCCGGCGGTGGCCACGTCCACGGTGACCTGCTGGGCGGTGACCGCGGTGCCCGGGCAGTCGACGGTGAAGGTGAACGAGCCGGCGGCGTCGGACACCTTGGTGATCACCAGGTCCCCGACCGCGCGCGGGTTGGTGAAGACGATGTCGGGCCCGTCGACGCCGATCACGGCGGTGACCGACGCCGGCGAGGCGAGGGTGTAGCCGGGCGGGGCGGCCGTCTCGGTGATGACGCACGACGTTCCCAGCGGGCCGGCGATGGTGATGGCGTTGTCGTCGCCGGTGGTCCCCGAGTACGTCGTGCGGCCCTGACCCTCGATGACCACCGGGAGCAGGGCGCTGGTGGGCGTGCAGGTGACCTCGAAGGTGGCGCCCGTGAGGGGGGCGCCGGCCGGATCGACCTTCACCACCCGCAGGTCGCCGCCCACCACGAAGCAGGAGGGCCCGGCCTTGCGGTTGCTGGCCTGGGCGCTGGACGGGGCGGCGGTGGTCTTGCCCACGTTGCAGAACTCGGCGCCCACCGCGAGGGTGGGCGGGATGTCGACGGTGAACTCGAAGATGAACGGGCTGACCGTGTTGGGCACGCCGTGGAGCTCGAAGGCGAGGGCCGGCACGCCGTCGACGAACACGCAGTCGAGGATCACGAAGTCCTGGCGGCCCTGGGTGTCGGTCGGGTCGAACGGGTAGCTGAACTCGAAGACCGCCGTGCCGCCGGGCACCAGGGTGCCGCCGACCAGGCGCTTGTCGGTGTTCTCGCTGCCGGGCGTGGGCAGGGCCCCCTGGCACTTGTTGAGCTCGCTGCCCGCCAGCTGCACGACCTTCACGTGCCCGGCCTCGTGGTCCGCCCCCGAGGGGGCGCTCAGCGCCACCAGGACGGAACCGATCACCACCAGCAGGGTCGCTGCGGCGCCGGCCGACCGCCGAGCCGATGTGTTGCGTCCGATCACTCTCACACCCTTCTCCTTGGACGTGAGCCCGCCGTTCGTGCGCCCCCCTCGGGAACCTGACGAGTGGCCCGTCTCTCTGCGTACTGACTAAACCACGATCCGTAGGACTAGTCAAGGTGGGCTAGGCACACAAAGTGACGAAGACCGCGAACGGCACCAGATTCCCTCGCCGCCGACCACGGCACCCGCCTCGGCGTGCCCCCATGCCCGTTCCGGTGGCCGTGGAAACCGGGGCAGCCGGAGTGCCCGCGTGCCCACCGCCGTGGGGATTGTCGGCTACGGGCGCCGGCCGAGCCGCGGCCGGGGGCGGCACCGCGCCGGCCTCCGCTCGGACCGGACATACGGGGGCCCCGCCCGACGGGTCAGCAGTACAGCACGGCGACCGACGTGCTCCGGAGCTCGGCGTTCTTGGTGACGAGCGGCGTACCGAGCGACTCGGCGAGCGCGAGCGCGGCGTACCCGTCGACGTCGTCCGACGACGTCGCCGAGAGCGCCGCCTCGACCGCGAGACCTCGTACCGGAAACCACTCGCGAACGATCTGGCCGACGCTCGTGAAGCCAACCCGTGCGCGGTCCCGCCCACCCTCGTGCCTGAGCGCGAGGTACTCGGCGATCAGGAGCGACGTGGCGTCGAGCGCCAGGATCTCGTCCGCCTCGTGCTCGATCCCTTCGAGAAGGCCGGCCAGGACGAGCAGCCCGCCGGCGTCAGCGACGACGCTGTCGTGCACCGAGACCCTCCACCGCCGCCGTGCGACGCCTCGCGGCGCGCTCCCTGATCGCCGCGAACTCCTCTTCGTTCATCGGTTCCGCCCCTTGGCGGCGACGCAGGAGCTCGGCAGGCGAGAGACGAGCACTGCTGCGACGCAGGGTCTGGCGGATCCACTCCTGCTGGCTCATGCCCTCGGCCTCGGCCTGCTCGGCAAGCCGGGCCACGACGTCGACGTCGAGGTTCTTCACGTTGATGTCCATGCCGTCTATGGTACCACCCCGGTATAAGATCTGGCACCACCATGGCACCGACCTGGGCGTCCGAGGTCTTCCGAGTCACCGCCGCCCGGTGTCCGCGTCCGCACGCGGGTCGCGGCGAGTCGGCCGCATGACGCCCCTGAGGTCGACGGAACGGAAGCTGCTTCGGGATCACCAGGCGGCCTGCCTTGCCAATGGTCGCCCGCATGCCTGAAGGATGCCATTGGAATTAGGGCCCGCCTTGGAACAACCTGCACGGCCGCGGTCCGTTCGCCCCTGTGGTCGCCTCCTCCTCGGCCTTCGGCCGTCCAAGTTGTTCTGCGGCGGTCCATTACCGGGCAGCGAGCGTCGTCCTACAGTGGCGTGCGTGGGGACTCGCGCGCTCGTTCCCTTCCCCATGCTGCTGGTGGCATTGCTCCTTGCGTCCTGCGGCGACGACGCCGATCAGGGGGTCAACACCGCGTCTGGGGTGTGCGCTGGCGGTGAGGAAGCCGGCCCGTACTTCCTGTACGAGGACCCGGACTGGGAGTTGCGTGGCGCCACTGACTACGCGGCGGACCTGGGACCACTGGAAGCAGTGGAGCCGGGCCTGGACTGGACCGCCGAGTACGAGCGCCTCACCCCGTCGTCCGACGGAGCCACGGTCGAGGGTGTGAGCCTGCGGCTGTCCGGCCACGAAGTCGCCCTCTCCACCCTGCGCCGAGAGCTGCCCGGGTTCCGGACCGCCGAGGCCGATGTCGCTGGCCGGCGCGCCTACACCGGTGTGAGTCCCGAGGGCGCGCCGACCCTCGTCGGACTCGGCATCGATCCCGGCTACACGGTGATGCTGTTGAACTACGGCCTGGACCTGGACGAACTGGTCCGCATCGCTGAGTCAGTGGAGCAGGTGTGCCAGCCCGAATGGCTCGCTGCCGGTGGCGAGGTCCTCGACTGCAACCCGTTCGAACCTGGGTGTACCGCGGCGTCGTCGACCACCGAGCCCGGGACCAGCACCACACCTGCTCCTTCATAGTCACCCGAGGCTTCGGAGGTCGGAGCACGTGCGTCGTTCCATATGCGCTATGTGCGCCCGCATGGGATACGCCCGCTCCAGCGCCTCGATGGGGGTGTTCCTCGTGGTGGTCAACAGTGTTCGTGAAGAGCACCGGTCAGATCAGCAGCTCCACCTCGGCGCCCAAGCGCCGGTACGTGCCTTCGGCGCGCCGGTCCCGACTGGCGAGCGGCAGGCCGGACGACCTCGCCACGAGCGCGATCAGCCCGTCATAGGTGGCGCCGCCTGCGACGCCGAGCTCGGCGAACGTGGCCAAGGATGCGCGCGTGGATCTCGCATCAAGCACCACTGCCGGTTCAAACCGTTCCCTGAGAAGACGGACCGCGTCCCCCGGCGCCAAACGTGCGTCGCCGGGGAGCCGGGTGAGCACGGCGTAGGTCTCATGCATGGCGTGACCCGCCAGCGCGACCGCCCGAGTGCCCACCGACGTCATCACCGACCGGTGCGCCTCGTGTGAACTGAGCACGAGCGGCACCGCCACGCTGGTATCGACGAGAAGCTCGGTCATCGACGCCCGGCGTCGATGAGACCGAGCACGTCATCGTCGGTGATCGGCGTCTCGGCAACGGCGACGAGGCGTCCGTCCCATTCCTCCAGCCGGGCCGTCCGACCAACCGGAGCGACATGCAGTCCAGTGCCGTACTCACTGACGTCCACCTTCATTCCTGGCGTCAGCCGGAGCCGGTCACGCAGCGGCTTCGGCAGGACGATCCGCCCGACATCATCGACGGTAACTTCCATAGGGAATACTCTACCAGTCAGCTCCCAGTCGCGCGGTTCTCTTCGGCGTCACGGTTGTCCGGCCGCCGGCGTACCCCAGCCCCCGCCGCCCGGGTCAGCATGCGCACCACGTCGCCGGCCCGGAGCCGCACCGTGCACTTGTCGAGCAGGCGCTCGGCCCGCTCCTCGTCGCCGCCGGGCAGCCTGTTCTCCCCCGTGGCCCCCTGCCCGCCGCCGGCGAGCCCCCCACGGGCGCGACGCCCGTCGCTCGGTGATCAGCGACACCGTGCAGTCGTCCAGCACCTGCAGGTCGCGCTCGATCCCGTCCCGGGACGAGGCCCCGCTGCGCTCCGTACGTGCACAGGACGCCGGGATCACCTCCGGTGAAACTGTGTGGGAGGTTCGGTAGGCGCGAAGGCCGTGGCTCGGGTCCGCGGTAAGGCGGCCGATGCGGGTGTGGGGCTCTGCGGTGGCCCGCGGTGGGATGACAGGTTGACGGCGACGAGAACTCGGAGAGCAGGCGTCAGGTGAGCGGCTTCTTGAGCCAGTGCGCCCCGCCGAGCTCCATCACCCAGACGTAGGTGTCGAGGGCGATGTTGTCGTGTGCCCGCTGCCGCTGCGCGAACCGCCCCACCGTGCGGTAGACGGTCGTGAAGCCGTCGATCGCGTGCCCACGCTCCTCGAAAGCCTACTCGATCTCGGCCTTCCGAACGGCATCGACTTCGCCGTCGGAGTCAACGCAGTCGACGATCCAGAAGCGCCCAGTCGCGGGGTTCCGGAGGATGATGTCTGGCCATCGGCTGGACAGATTGAGCGGGAGCTGGAACCGCTCGATGTTCTCCGACCACGCGGTGTTGTCACGTGCGTCCGCGTCGTCCGTGAACACGACCTCGTAGTCCGCGAGCGCAGCCGGGCAGTAGTGCTCGATCGTCAACGGGACGAGGCGGGCGTCCTCATGTGCCGCGGCGGCCGCCGCCTCTGCCGTGGCCATGCGGGCCAGACGCTGGTCGCTCGAAGCGATCCATTCTCCGAGCTGATCCTCGAAGGCGTCGTCGCCGACGGCGAGCACGGCTTCGAAGTCGTCGGTGACGACGTAGACGTTGTTCGGGCTCTTGGGCTTCCAGTAGTTCCGCTCAACGACGCGGTTCTCGGTGTCGGCGTAGGCAATCCCGAGCACGCCTACTTCGCGGAGGGGCAGCATGATCTGGTCTCGGGCCTCGCGGTCGATGCTCTCCTTGCCGAGTCGTGGCGAGATGACCCGGAAGATCTGCTGAGTGCTCGCACCGGAGTTGAATCGCAGGCCGGCGTCCGCGAGCGGGCCGAACGGGCTGACCTCGGTGGCATCGAGCAGCGCGAGAACGCATTCCTCGCGCTCGGCCGTGAGCAGCCCGAGCCTGTCGAGAGCGGCTCGTACGCGTTGCCGCTGGTCCACGTCCTGTCCTTCGTCGCTGGCGATCGGGGCGATGCTAGCTAGGAGGGTTCGGCGATTCGGTCAGCGAAACTCGGGCGCACTCGACCAGCGTAGGGTCGGCGGGCAACAGGAAGGGCCTGAGCGCACCCTCAGAGACGTACTGTGGCCAGCTTGACCGGTCTACGGGCGCGCAGGAACCCCGGCATCCCTCCTCGGGTCGGGACCGCCGGGGTTGCCCTACGCTGCGAAGGGAACGACTCGGGTCTTGGCGAGAGCGGTCGCCAACTGCGACAGCACCGTCAGGTCGACATGCACGGCCACCCGTGCCAGTCGGCGTACCCGCAGGGGCATCATGGCCCACTCGTGCTTGAGGCGGCCGAAGCCACGCTCGACGCAGCCGCGCCGGTGGTAGAGGGCCTTGAACCGTGCTGTCGTCCGGGGGATCAGTGTGTGCAGGCGGTCGGCCTTCACCCACACCGAAGCGGGCTGGCAGTCGCCGGTCGGGCAACGCCATTTCGACGCACCGCGCTTGGCATCGGAGCCGGCGAAGGTCCAAGTCCCGTGCTCGCAGGAGGCCGGTAGGTGCTTACCCTGCTTGACGGCAGGCGTTTCCCGCAGGGGGATGACCGGCCGGATGCCGCGGGACTCGCACGCCTCGTAGACCGGCGTTTGGTCGTACCCGCGGTCGAGGATGGCAACGGACGGGCCGAACCCGTAGCCGGCCACCTTGTCCAGCAGGCCGGGTACCAACGGTGTCTCTGCGTCGCGGGCCGTGCGGACCTCCCAGGCGATCGGCAGTTCGGTAGCCACGTCGACCACGGCGTGGACCTTGTAGCCATAGAACCCACCGCCCTTGCGGGTGGAGATGGAGGAACGATGACCCCAGGACGCGTCAGGATCGGAGAACCGCTTGCGTTCGATCTTGGACCGAGCCGACACGTACCGCTGACCGTTGGCATAGGCGGGAAGGTCCGACCCGTCGATGGCCACGGTGCTGCCCATGTCGGGCATGTCAGCGTGCAGCGAGGAGAGGACGGCGGCGATGCAGGCTTGCAGCGCGTCGTTGTGCTGGCGCAGCTTGGCCGTGAAGCGGTAGCAGGCATCGAGCGAAGGGGCGCAGCCGAGGACTCGACGCAGGCCATCGTGCTCGGCCACCAGGCGCACGGTGCGGGTCCAGGTCGGCAGCGCGTACAGCGACTTCACCAGGGCCATGCCCACCATCGCTCGGAGCGGGTAGCCGGGACGGCCCGTCCAGCGGGTGGCTTCCAGGTCGGCCACCAGCGCAGCGACCTCGGGGCTGGCGAGCAGCGACCGAAGGTTCTCGCTGACACACGATCGCGGTACTGTGGCCTCGGCCATCGGAGGTGCAACTCCTTGGTCCAGGCCCCCGGAGGTTCCCGCCTCGCGGGGGCCAACTCATGTCAAACCCTTCTACCTCGAATCTTACGCAGAGGGTGTGACACGAGTCCCCTGATTTCGGTTGGTGTAATCAGATGAGTGCCGAAGCCCATGATTCAACGGAAGCGGCGTCCGAACTCGCCCAGCACCGACTCGACAATCGTGATGATGCGCCCAAGTGCATCACGGAAACCGGGCACTGGCGAGCCTGGGACGACTGGCTCGAAGGTGGGGCCGAAACTGGCTTCGAGTTCCACTTCCACCTCTGGACACGGACGGCTGAGAACGAAGCGAGCGATTACTGCACCGTCTACCAGCGCGTCCTTGCTCCAGTGCGGGTCAATGATCTCGGCATCAGGCGGTCTTCGCAGACGCCCTTGCCTCATGGAATAGGTGAGGATGGAGAGCCGGCGGTGCTTGTCGACATTGGAAAGCCGGTTGAGGAGGGCCAGAACGTCACCGACAGACCCGCCGTGGTACGGCTGCATCGCCTCGATGAATGTCGTGTCGTGAATGCCCGACAGGCGTCCTTGGTTCACCTGTCCTACGAAATCTGCGGGATTCGTGACAATCGGAAACTGGAGCTTCCCTTCTTCCTTCTCCGTCAGGCGGACGGGACTCTGGTGGTGAGCCAACGCGACGACCGCGTGATCCAATGCAGCACGGGCGTTCTGGATCACGTCGCCAGCGAGCACGCTCAACCGAAGTGGCGGATCATCTCGGACGATGAGGCGGAAGACGTACTTCGTTCCTGTCGCGTCCACATCACGCAGAGTTCCGTACGGATGAGCCGCGAGGAAGGTGCCGGTCTCCATATTGACGCCAGCCAGATGCTCCTCTGCGCGAGCGAGCTTGGTTCGGGCACTGTCGAGCGGGTCAGTCGCCACGGCGGCAGTCTCGCTCAGGCGGGTAGCGACCCGCACGAAAGCGGTCCGGTCGAGGCCTTATGATCCCATCGGTGGCCCAGTGGAACTTCGAGACGACCTTTCCTCTCATCGCACGGTTGATCGACCGGGTACATGCCGAGACGGGCGCACCGGCCACGCGGGACCAGCTTCGCGAGGCGCTTCTCAGGGACCCGGCCGCGCAGGTGGGCGCCATAGCGGAGAAACAGAATCGCAAGGCGCCGGACGTGGCCGGCAACATGGTCGACTGGTGGAGCGCCGAGCAGACCCAAGGAACCAACCCTTATGCCGCCGACTACACACGTCTCACCATCGACGGCAAGGCGGCCTACCTGCCGAGGCTGTCAGGCGCGGTGCAGAGGGAGGCCACAGAGGAGCCGGCCAGTCCCATCGCCCAGGGGCGGCTTCTCGACCCGGCGCGACGACAGGCGGTCGAAAAGCGTGCCATGGACGACGCTCGGGCCTGGTTGGAGACGCTGGGCTGGGCACCCGACGAGATCACCGACACGTCAGTGCGCAACCCCTACGACCTGCTGGCCGAGCGACCGGGCGAGCGGTTGTTCGTCGAGGTGAAGGGAATCTCCGGGACCGAGCCGACCGTCATGGTCACCGAGGGCGAGGTGCGCCACGCCACCGCCCATCCCGACGAGTGCGCCCTCTTCGTCCTGACCGGGATCGACGGTGCCGAGGGGTTGGGAGAAACGCGCCATGTGTTCATGCCATGGCGGCCGAGGGAGGGGTCGCTCATCCCGATTTCCTACCGCCACCTACCGCTCGGCTCCGGCCGCCGTGGCTGACGCCTCGAAGAAGGGCGTCGTTGGGCTTCGTGAGGCCGGCCAAACCCATCTCGGGAAGAAGCGCGGGCCGAACTGGACGATGGGGTAGCCGAGCCGTGACAGTGGGGTACGGTCGCTGCGGTGCGGCGTAGCTTGTGCCTCTCACCAGCAGCAACGACTTTCGCCGAACCCTCCTAGGACAGCAGGTGTAGGCAGCGATCGGGCAGGCGCTGATCAGGACTGCGTTGCGTCAGGCGGTACGCGCCTCAATCGGTGGCGCGAAGGCGGAGACGAGCTCCGATGCGATGGCGTCGAGGTCCGCCTGGGCCATGACGGCAGTCACGGCACTGCCAAGCTCGACGAGTTCGGCCTCACTCGCGTACCGCAGGCTTCGAAGATCGGTGGCGTTCACCTGCGTATGGCCGTTGAACTGCCGGAAGAACTGATCGATCGTCGTGGTGTTGAGGAACGCGGCGAGCCCACGCGCGAGGCCATCCGGCAGTCCCTCGCCCCGCCGATGGAAGACGTTCAGATGGTTCTCGAACGCCCACGCATCGCCCGGCAGATCGGCCGGTGTCACGACGACGGCGACGATACGGCGCCGCTCCTCCTTCGCGCTGAACCGCTTGACGAGGACATATGTGCCCGCTGGCATCAGGAGGCGCGCCGTCTCCTGCGTATGCACGAGTCCGTTCGGCTTACGTCCGCCGACTTGTGGCCAACTGACTCGTCCGTCGCGTAGGTGGTTCGGATAGACGAGCGGCACGGCACCTGGCTCTGGGTCGCTCCGCAGGTGCTCCTTGGCCCGGAAGTCGACGACGGGCCCGGTGGAGACCTCGACCTCGAGGTCGCGCAGCCGGCACGGCAGGGCACCGACCCGTCTCGCGTGCTCGGCCGCTTGCTCGTCGGTCGTGATGTGGAGGAAGGCTTCGGGATCGTCAGGACGCACGACTTCCTCGTAGGGGACGGTTCGAGCGCGAACCACGTGCGAAACCGATCGGCTCGATGACACGACGAGGGTGGTGGGACGATGGCCCCGCGTGCCCGAGAAGATGACGTTCTCTTGGAGCACTTCGTTATCGGCAAAGGCAAGGTCGCGAGCGTCGAAGACGTGGACGCGACGAAGTCCCACGGTTTCCAGGAGCAGCTTGCGGAACCGACGGAAGTACGGCCCGTTCGTGAAACTCCTCGGAGTGATGGCGACGAGCTGTCCGCCCTCATCGAGCAGCCCCGCCGCAAGGGCAGCGAAGCCCGCGTAGAGGTTGGGCACCTCGATACCCGCGGCGGACATCCGGCGGCGCTCGGCGGACGCCGTGTGGATCTTGCGGTACGGCGGGTTCATCACGACGACGTCGAACTTGGATGCGTCGAGAACGCCGAAGCCCGAAACCCGGTCAGCTCCCCACTCGACGAAGTCAGCGGCGACCACCGTGCTGTTGAAGGCGTGCATCCGGGACAGCTCGTCGAGGGTGCGGGCCGGGGGGGCCTGGAGCACTGGATCTGCCTCGACAGCGGTGGCGGTGACCGGACCCCCACCCTCTGCGGACCACCGGGCGACGACTGCGGCGGTCAACGACCCGACACCAGCTCCTGGATCGAGCAACCGCACGGGACGATCGGTGCTCACTTGGAGCTGCTGGGCCATGAAGTCGGCGACATCCGCAGGCGTGAAGTACTGACCCATCGCGGCGCGTCGCGCTGGGTCAAGCTGCTCGCCCCAGTCCCGGCGACGCTCATCGATGTCGGCGATGACCTGCGAGACCATCGGACTCACGGTAACCGGGACCACCTCGTTGCCGAGGGACCGGCCTTGTACGTGCTGGAAGGGCTCAGAGCCCGAAGCTGGAATCGACCCCACGGCTGCTCCCCGTCGGTGGTGGCCACATGGCCGTCATTCAGCAGGGGCCGAAGCCGCCGAGCGCCTCGAGGGCGTGCTCGGATACTACGGCTCTGGTGTGACACTGGCGGCGGCCGGCGAGCTGACGCCGAACTCGAACGAGGCTCGCTAGTCCTGGCCGTCTTGGTCTTCGTCCTCCGGCTCCCCCGCTGCCGACCACGCCAGCATGTCCATCAGCCGCGCGTCGCTGAGCCGGTCCGCGGCCTCCGTCGCGAGCGCCACGGGCACGTCACGCAACGCCTTGCGAAGCTCCATCAGTGCCGCATCGTTGACAAGCAGATCCCGGCGCACCGCCTCCCACGACAGGCGGGAGTACTTCGGCAGGTCGGGGCGCGCCTTCGCGACATCCCGAGCGGCCACCTTCGCCGCCGCGTCGTACATGCGGGTCAATCTGCTGTCGAGGATCGGCAAGAACCCGGGTCGCATCAGGTAGAGGACCTTGCTGATCTTGGCCACACCGACGCGCTTGGGAGCGGCGGCGCGGAAGTGTTCCCAAAGCTCCGATGCGTTGCCGTACAGGGCCCCGACAGTGGTTGGGTCTGCATCACGGAGCTGCGCATCGGGCGGAACGAGGTGCCATGGGGCGCTTCGTCCCTGCTCGATGAACCAGGCCTCTTCATCCGCGCTGATCCTGGAGTTCATCCAGGGGCGACGTGTCGCTCGAACCAGCGCCGGCGTGACCCGGTCGCTTTCGCCGGCGAGGAAGTCGTAGTTGGTGACCGTGCCTGCGTGCTCAATGAGGTAAGGGACCACCGCACAATTACTTCGACGCGGAGGCCCGCCGACGAGCTGGCTTTGATGGCGTGAGGTCGTAGTTCCACTCGCCGTGCCAGTCGTGCGGGCTGAGCGGGACGGCGGCGAGTTCGTCG
>JBOGHR010000641.1:0-2112 GCA_050744905.1 Acidimicrobiales bacterium | reverse complement strand
GGTTCGAGACAGCGGCCGGGTACGCCACGACGTGGTGGCCCGCCTGGGCGAGGCGTCGGCGCTGCGGGCCAGCGGCGAGCTCGACCGCATCGTGGCCGCCCTGGCCGCCCACAGCGAGCGGTCGTGGTGCGAGGAGTCGGGCATCGAGGCCGAGTCCGCCCGCTCGGCCGGGGCGGTGGCCGCGGTGGCCGCCTACTGGGCCCGCCTCGGCCTCGACCGCCACTTCGCGGCCATGGCCGGCGGCCACGACGCTCCCATCGCCGACGCGGTTCTCGCCATGGTGGCCAACCGGCTGTGCGCCCCCCGCTCCAAGCGGGCCCTGCCGGAATGGGTGGGCTCCGAGGTGGTCATGCCCGCCGGGTTCCGGGTGCCATCGGCCCATCACTACTACCGGGCCCTCGACGTGGTGGCCGAGGCCAAGGAGGCGACCGAGGCCCACCTCTACGGCGCCCTCTGCGACCTCACCAACCTGGATCTGCGCCTGGTCTGCTACGACCTGACCTCCACCTACTTCGAGGGTGCGACCAAGCCCTCGGCCCGCTTCGAGTCCCGGGCCTTCGGCTACTCCCGCGACCACCGCGGCGACCGGCCCCAGATCGTGATCGGCCTGCTCGTCACCGGCGACGGCATCCCCATCGCCCACCACGTCTTCGCCGGCAACACCGCCGACGTGTCCACCCTCCCCGGCGTGCTGGAGGACCTCCAGGCCCGCTTCGGCTTCGGGGCCATCACCATGGTGGCCGACCGGGGCCTGATCTCGGCCGACAACGTCAAAGCCTTGTCCGACAAGGGCTTCGGCCACATCCTGGCCACCCGCCTGCACCGCGATCCCGACGTCGCCGCCGTGCTGGCCGCCTCCATTACACCCGAGGCCGTCTGGGTGCCGTGCCCGTCGGCGGGCTCGGCGGTGTGTGAGGTCGCCCACGACGGGCGGCGCTTCATCGTGGCCATGTCGCCCGAGCGGCTGTGGCGCGACACGGCGCGCACGGCCGAGCTCGTCGCTCGCACGTCGGGCGAGCTGGGGGCCCTGGAACTGCGGGTGGGCGCCGGGCGGCTCAAGGACAAGGCCAAGATCGCGGCGGCCGCATCGCGCATCCTGTCCGCCTCCGGCGTGGCCCGGCTCTTCGACGTCGAGATCGGCGAGGGCCGTTTCCTCTACCACTACGACGAGGCCGCCCTCGACTACGAGGAGAAGCTGCTGGCCGGCCGGTGGGTGGTCACCACCTCCCTCACCGCCGAGCAGGCGAGCGCGGCCGAGGTGGTCGTGGCCTACCGGCGCCTGCTCGAGGTCGAGTCGAGCTTCCGGGTGCTCAAGGACCTCATCGAGCTGCGCCCGGTGTTCCACTGGACCGAGGACCGGGTCCGGGCCCACGTCGCCGTGTGCGTCCTGGCCGCCGTCGTCGAGGCCCTCATGGAGGCCGACCTGCGCGCCGCCGGGGTGGCCGACCCCGACATCGACGACCAGGTCATCTCCCCCCGCCGCGCCCTGCGAGAGCTGGGCCGCATCCGCCGGATCACCCTCACCGTCGCCGAGCGCACCATCGAGCGCGACACCCGTCGCAGCGCCCTACAGGACCGCATCCTCGCCGCCTTCGGCGTCGAGGCGGCGAGCTGGGCGCCTGCAGCCGCCGGCTGACCCCAAGCCGGCGCAAATCAAGGGAATGTAGGGACAAACGGCTCAGCCGCGCCCCCTCCCACCTGCGCTTTCGCGATCACGGTGTCAAAGTCGGGTCAGTCCCCGTCGGGACGGCCCAGCCCCGGCTCGGGGCTCGACCCCGGGTGGCGGGCCTCGGCCAGGGCGGCCCACAGGTCCGTCGCCGTCGGCTCCCCCACGAACGACGCCCGCACGACGCCGTCGGCGCCGGCCAGCAGGGTGAGGGGGACCACCTCCACCCCGTAGCGGCCGTGGAGGTCCTTGCGCTCCTGCCAGGCGACGTCCTGGTAGGCGACCTGGGGGCTCTCCAGCACCCGGGCCTTGGCCGTGGCGGCGGCGCACGACCGGCAGGTGGCCGACGTGAACACGGCCACCAGCCACTGGCGGTCGGCCCCGGCGAAGTCGGCCCGGTCGAGCTGGGCGGGAGGCGCCCAGCCCGCCCGCGGCCCGGGCTGGGT
>JBOGHR010000640.1:0-3264 GCA_050744905.1 Acidimicrobiales bacterium | reverse complement strand
GGGCCGGGAGGCGCTCGGCCGGCCTGACCCGGTCGCCGGCGCTGATCGGGACGTACTCCGGTTGCGCCACCTCGTGTCCACCCTCCGCGTCTCGCCGGTGCCGACCGAACCGTAGACGACGGCGGTGGTGGCCGGTCCGCCGCCGCCGGCGGCCCGCGCTACCCGGCCGGCTCGACGTGCTCCAGCCAGTCCTTGTAGCGATCGACCTCGCCCTTCACGGTGGCGAAGAACACCTCCTGCACCTTGCGGGTGACGGGGCCCGGGTCGCCGATCTCGCGGTCGTCCACCGACCGGATGGGCACCACCTCGGCCGCCGTGCCCGACAGGAACGCCTCGTCGGCGGTGTACAGGTCGCTGCGCAGGATGTGGCCGACCTCGCAGTCGATCCCCAGGTCGCGGGCGATGGTCATCACCGAGGACTGGGTGATGCCCTCCAGGGCGCCGGCGCTGGTGGGCGGCGTGATGATGCGGCCGCCCTTGACCACGAAGATGTTCTCGCCCGTGCACTCGCTCACGTAGCCCTGGGGCGACAGGAGGATGGCCTCGTCGTAGCCGGCCTTGAGGGCCTCGACCTTGGCCATCGAGGAGTTGAGGTACATGCCGGTGCCCTTGGCGGCGGGCGGCATGGCGTTGGGGTCGTGGCGCTGCCACGACGAGATCTTCATGCGCACGCCCCGCTTGATCCCCTCGTCGCCCAGGTACGTGCCCCACGGCCACACGGCGATGGACACGTTGACCGGGCAGGGCAGCGGGTTGAGCCCCATCTCGCCGTACCCCAGGTAGACGAGGGGCCGGATGTAGCAGGAGTCGAGCCGGTTGGCCCGCACCGTCTCCTTGGTCGCCTCCACCAGCTGCTCGACGGTGTAGGGGACGTCGAGCAGGAAGATCCTGGCGCTGTTGAACAGCCGCTCGATGTGGTCGGTGAGGCGGAACACGGCCGGCCCGGCGGCGGTGGCGTAGGCCCGGATCCCCTCGAACACGCCGCAGCCGTAGTGGAGGGTGTGGGTGAGGATGTGGACCTTGGCGTCGTCCCAGGCGACGAGCTCACCGTCCATCCAGATCTTGTCGACCTTCTGCAACGGCATGGCTCAGACCCTTTCTGCGACGGCGTCGCCCAGCTCCGACGTGGTGCCCGACAGCGACGACGCTGCCGCGGCGGCCTTGGTGATGCGGGCGGCGGCGTCCGCCTCCCCCAGGAAGTCCAGCATCATCGCCACCGATCGTACGGCGGCGAGCGGGTTGGCCCGCCCGCTGCCCGCGATGTCGGGCGCCGAGCCGTGGACCGGCTCGAACAGCGAGGGGCCGGTGCGGGCCGGGTTCAGGTTGGCGGAGGCGGCCAGGCCGATGCCGCCGGCGACCGAGCCCCCCACGTCGGTGACGATGTCGCCGAACAGGTTGTCGGTGACGATCACGTCGTAGCGCCCGGGCCGCTCGACCAGGTGCATGCAGGCGGCGTCCACGTGGTCGTAGGCGGTCGTGACCTCCGGGTACCCGGCGGCCACCTCGTCCACCGTGCGCTGCCAGAGGTCGCCGGCGAAGGCGAGGACGTTCGTCTTGTGCACCAGGGTGAGGTGGCGACGGGGGCGGCATCGGGCCAGGTCGAACGCGTACCGCACGCAGCGCTCGACCCCCATGCGGGTGTTCACCGAGCCCTGGGTGGCGACCTCGTGGGGCGTCCCCTTGCGGAGGAACCCCCCCTCGCCGGCGTACAGGCCCTCGGTGTTCTCCCGGACGACCACGGCGTCGATCCCGGCGCCCTCCATGGGGCGCAGGTTGACGTAGAGGTCGAGCTCGAAGCGCAGGCGCAGCAGCAGCCCCCTCTCGAGCACCCCGGGGGGCACCTCCGGCGTGCCCACCGCGCCGAGGAGGATGGCGTCCAGCCCCCGCAGCTCGTCCAGCACGGCGTCGGGCAGGACCTCGCCCGTGCGCAGGTAGCGGGCGCCGCCCAGGTCGTAGTCGACCGTGTCCAGCGCCACCCCGGCGGCGCGCACGACCTTGAGCGCCTCGGCGACCACCT
Source organism: Acidimicrobiales bacterium (assembly GCA_050744905.1). Classification (GTDB taxonomy): domain Bacteria; phylum Actinomycetota; class Acidimicrobiia; order Acidimicrobiales; genus DATLFN01. The sequence goes on along the minus strand of JBOGHR010000640.1, from coordinate 1,247 downwards.
CCGGCCCGATGCCGTCTCCGGCGAGGACCCCGACCCTGTGGGCCATTTGCGATCTCTGCTCCCGAGAAGCGAAAAACCGCCCACTTCGGTGGACGGTCGACAGCGCACACCGAAAGGGGGTGTGCGCTACGGAATGACGGCTACCAGAGCGGCGGACACGGCAAGCCCACTGTACCGCCACCCCCGCTCCGCGGTCTAGCGGGTTGGCGCCGGCGCGCGCCGGCGGCGCGGCGCGGCCGTAGGATGGGGTGCCTATGACCGAGACGCACCTCTCCCGGCAGGCCCACGACCGCCTCCGCGAAGAGCTGGAGGACCTCACCACGAGAGGCAGGGTGGAGATCGCCCGGGCCATCGAGTCGGCCCGGATGCTCGGCGACCTCTCCGAGAACGGCGACTACCACGCAGCCAAGGACTCCCAGGGCAAGATGGAGTCCCGCATCCGCCACCTGGAGCGGATCCTCGCCACGGCCACCATCGTCGAGGACGACGCCGACACCGGCGGCACCGTCGTCGCCGGGTCGGTGGTGTCCCTCCGCTACGAGGGCGACGACGACGTCGAGCGCTTCCTGCTCGGCTCGATCGAGGAGCGGGTGGACGACGTGCACATCATGACGCCGGGGTCCCCGCTCGGGCAGGCCCTGGTCGGCAAGCGGCCGGGCGACGTCGTCGAGTACGCCGCCCCCACCGGCGCCATGCTCAAGGTGGAGATCGTCGACGTCGCCTGAGCCCTCTGGTATCGGGACCTCCAGCGTCCCGATCCGATACCAGAGCTGGGCGGGGAGCCGCTACAGGTCGAACGCCTCGTGCGCCCCGCTCACGAACAGGCCGGGCCGCTCGCCGCCGGCCACGGCGTGGAGCCGCCCGTCCAGGGCCATCACGGCCAGCCCGTGGCGGGGCCGGGCCAGGCGGGCGGCACGCACCCAGCGCTCGCCGTCGAGGCACTCCACGGTGGCGATGGTGCCCGCCGGCTCCTCCCCACCCGCCACGCACACCCGGCCGTCCACGGCGGCGGCGGCCGTGCCCCCTCGGGAATCGGCCACGTCGGGCTCGTGGCGCCACTCCCGGTCGCGACGGGGATCGAAGGACTGGACGACCCGGAAGTTGTCGAGGCTCCCGGCCCGTCCGGCGATGGCGTAGACCCGGTCGCCGGTCGCCGCCACCGCCAGGTGCTCGCGGGGCAGGGCGAGGTCGGGGGCGGCCCGCCACGAGCCCTCCCCCGGGTCGTAGACCTCGGTGCGAGCGAGCAC
>JBOGHR010000639.1:0-3420 GCA_050744905.1 Acidimicrobiales bacterium | reverse complement strand
GGCCTCGGCCACCCGCTCGGCCAGCAGCGAGACGAGCACGGGGTGGCGGTGCCAGGCGCCGATGCCCCGGTAGGAGGCGCCGCCCGCCTCCACCGCGGCGGCCGCCCGCTGGTGGTACTGGCCCACGCTCACGGCCGAGTAGTGGGGCGCCAGCACCAGGCCGACCACCTCCTCCGCCCCGGCGGCCAGCAGGTCGGTCGCCCCGTCCTCGACAAAGGGGGCGGCGTGCTTCTGGCCCAGGGCCACGGCGAACCCGTCGCCCAGGGCGGCCCGCACGCCCTCGACCTGCGCCCGGGTGCGGGAGGCCAGGGGCGAGGTGCCGCCGATGGCGCGGTAGCGGCGCCTGAGGTCGGCCAGCAGCTCGGCGGTGGGGGGGCGGCCCCGGCGGACGTGGGTGTAGAAAGCCTCGACGTCGTCGGGCGACGCCGGCGTGCCGTAGGCCATCACCAGCACGCCGACGGGCCGGTCAGCCATCCCGGTCGTGGCCGGGCCAACCGTGGACGACGTCGACCACCCGGGCCAGGACGTCGGGGTCGGTGTCGGGCAGCACCCCGTGGCCCAGGTTGAACACGTGGCCCCGGCCGCCGCCCCGGGCCAGGACCTTGCGGGCCTGGGCCTCCACCACCTCCCACGGGGCCAGGCACACGGCGGGGTCGAGGTTGCCCTGCACCGCCTGGCCGGGCGCGATGCGGCCCCGCGCCATGTCGAGCGGCACCCGCCAGTCCACGCCCACCACGTCGGGGCCGGCGGCCGCCATCAGCGCCAGCAGCTCGCCGGTGCCCACCCCGAAGTGGATGCGGGGGACGTCGAGGTCGGCCAGGCCGGCGAAGATGCGCCGGGTGGCGGGCAGCACCAGCGCCGCGTAGTCGTCGGGCGCCAGCGCGCCGGCCCAGCTGTCGAAGAGCTGCACGGCCGAGGCGCCGGCGCCCACCTGGGCCCGCAGGGAGGCGAGGGCGAGGTCGGCGAGGGCGTCGAGGAGGGCGGTGAAGGTGGCCGGCTCGGCGTGCATCATCGTCTTCGTCCGGGCGTAGGTGCGCGACGGCCCGCCCTCGATGAGGTAGCTGGCCACGGTGAAGGGGGCGCCGGCGAAGCCGATGAGGGGCACGTCGCCCAGCTCGGCGGCCGCCAGCCGCACCGTCTCGGCCACGTAGGGGACGTCGTGGTCGGGCGCCAGGGGGCGCAGGCGGGCCAGGTCGTCCTTGCCCCGGAACGGCTCGGTCACGACCGGCCCCACCCCCGGCACCACGTCAACCCCGAAGCCGACGGCCGCCACGGGCACCACGATGTCGGAGTAGAGGACGGCGGCGTCGACGCCGTAGCGGCGGACCGGCTGGAGGGTGATCTCGGCGGCCAGGTCGGGGCGGCGGATGACGTCGAGGATCGAGCCGGCGCCCCGGATGGCCCGGTACTCGGGGAGCGAGCGCCCGGCCTGGCGCATGAACCACACGGGGACGTGGGGCACGGGCCGGCTCCGGCACGCCAGCAGGAACGGGGCGTCGGGGCGCACGGCCATCCCGGCGGACGTTAGGGCCTGGGAGGGCGCCCCTCCACGGCGCGCCCACCACTACACTGTCACGTTCCCCAACAGGGGCGAGGTCCCTCGGTTCGAGAGGAGGAAGTGGCCTCCCACCCCGACCTGCAGGCTGAGCAGGCCCACATCGACCGCGCCTACGACCGGGTCGCCGCCCTGCGCGCGGCGGCCGCCGAGCTGCTGGACACCGTGCTCCGCCAGCGGGGGGGCACGCCGGGCTCGCTGGCCGAGCGCGACGTGCTCGTGCGGACCACCCTCCAGCGCCTCGAGCAGCTCGACGTGGGCGGCGAGTCGCTGTGCTTCGGGCGCATCGACCGCGAGAACGGGGAGGCCTTCCACATCGGCCGCCTGGCCATCTCCGCCGAGGACCAGGAGCCGCTGGTGGTGGACTGGCGGGCGCCGGTGGCCGAGCCGTTCTACCGGGCCACCGGCGTGGACACCATGGGGCTGGTCCGGCGGCGCCACTTCGCCACCGAGGGGCGCCGCATCGTCGGGATCGAAGACGAGGTCTTCGGCGTACTCGACGGGACGGGGCCGGCCGCCCTGGAGGGCTCGGTGGTGGCCGAGGACGGCACCGTGCGCCCGGCGTCGTCCACCCTGCTGGCCGCCCTCCAGCGGGCCCGGTCGGGCCACATGCGCGACATCGTCGCCACCGTCCAGAAGGAGCAGGACGAGGTCATCCGGGCGCCCCTGCCCGGCGTGCTGGTGGTCCAGGGGGGGCCGGGCACGGGCAAGACGGCCGTCGCCCTCCACCGGGCCGCCTACCTGCTCTACACCCACCGCTTCCCCCTGGAGCGCCAGGGGGTGCTGGTGGTGGGGCCCAACCCGCTGTTCCTCCGCTACATCGAGCAGGTGCTGCCGTCGCTGGGGGAGAGCGGCGTGGTGCTCACCACCATCGCCGGCCTGGTGCCCGACGTGCGGGTGCGGGGCGTCGACCCGCCCCTGGCCGAGGCGGTGAAGTCGGACCCCCGCATGGTCGGCTTCGTGGCCCGGGCCGTGGCCGACCGCCAGCGGCCCCTGCGCCGGGACGTCGAGGTGGGGTTCGAGGGCTTCGCCCTGCGCATCCCGGCGGTGGCCAGCGAGCGGATCGTGGCGGCCGTCAAGCGCCGGCCGGGGCCCCACAACGCCCGCCGCCGCCAGGTGGAGAACCTGGTCGCCCGCCTGCTCCACCAGCAGTACACGGCAGCGGCCGAGCGCCGCCGCCGGGCCGGGTTGGACCCCGACGCCGACGAGGAGGACGGCGACGCCGGCGTCGACCTGGCCCGGGGCGGCGCCGGCGAGCAGGAGCTGTGGGCCATGGTGCGCGAGCTGCCCCAGGTGGCGCACGCCCTCGACCGCATGTGGCCCGTCCTCACCCCCGAGGAGCTCCTCCACGACCTCTACGGCGCCCCCGCCCTGGTCCGCCTGGCCGCCCGGGGGGCCCTCGGCGACGACGAGCAGGCGGCGCTGGTCCGCCCCCGCCGCCCGACGGTGGACGCCATACCGTGGACAGCCGCCGACCTGCCCCTGCTGGACGAGGCCCGGGTCCTGCTCGGCCCCCGCCGGCCCGGCGGGCGCCGGGGCGAGATCCGCTGCTACGGCCACATCGTGGTCGACGAGGCCCAGGACCTGACCCCGCTCCAGCTCCGCATGCTGGCCCGCCGCTCGCTCGGCGGGTCGATGACCGTGGCCGGCGACATCGCCCAGGCCACCGGGCCCCGGGCCACCACCCGGTGGGACGACGTGACCGCCTGGCTCCCCGACCAGCGCCCGGTCCGCATCGTCGAGCTGAGCGTCAACTACCGCACGCCGGGCGAGGTCATGGCCCTGGCGTCCAGGGTGCTGGCGGCCACCGCGCCGGGGCTGCGGCCGCCGCTGTCGGCCCGCACCACCGGGGTGCGCCCCCAGGT
>JBOGHR010000638.1:0-12690 GCA_050744905.1 Acidimicrobiales bacterium | reverse complement strand
ACGGCTTCCACTCCGCCCGGGCCGCCCTCGGCCTCATCATGCTGACCCTGGGCCCCATCGACCACGTCCTCCCCCATGAACGAACGGGGGTTCCCTGATCCGACCCACATTCATGGCGGGAGGCCCGAAAATGGACTCGCCGCCTCGCGGCGCCACACCTCAGCGGCACCGGCGTCACCGATCCGTTGCTACCGCCATGCTCGCCGCCGGCCTGCATCGTGCGTGCACCCTCTGGCGACCCGTTCTGTCGCAGCGACCTGCCAGCAGATCGCCGGATCGGTGCTCCATGCAAAATGCATGGCACGCCAGCGGCCGACGACGACGACCGTTCGGCTCTAGCGAATAGGCGCGTCGATACTCACCTCACCGCCCGGCGTCGACAGCACCACCTTCGTCACACCGGGCGGACCTGTGCCCACCCGTGATCGGACAGACATCGTCGTCCAGCCAGTTGCGGAGTCGATCAGCGCGTCCGGTGAGGTCGAGACGGGCGATCTCCACGCCCTTGACAATCGTTTGAGTCCGCGCCGACAGCGCCGAGGGAGCGGCTGGGATGGGGTGTATCCACTCCCCACTCGATGAAGACGGGAAGCAAGGGCTGACCTCCACTCCAGCTGTTGAGAATGCCGGATCGCGGGTCCCGCTGTCGACGGGCTCGCCGCACCGATCAGGCGCGCCGAAGGGTTCAGCGGGCCTGACCCGGCGGCGGCCTCTGACGCCGCCCGACGAACGGCACCGGTGCTGCGCTCGGTAACATCCGCTGGCAGCACGACGCACCGCCTCGTGGCGCCGCGATCCAGCCCGGCCGCGCGTCGCCGATGCGCTGCCACCGCCCGTACTCGCCGCTCATGACAGCCGAGCGACGTGCCCCTGACGGCTCCGCGGGTTCTGAAGGTCGAGGCGCCGCGACACAACGGCGCCAGGTCCATCAGCGCCGCATCGGCTCCACTGCTCGGGCAATCGGACCACCCGGTATCGGCACCTCGGCGGCGCTGTGAACGTTCGCCGTCGACCCGAGCTCGCTGCCTCGTGACGCCCCACCAGCCAGGCCGCGTGCCCGATGCCGCGCGATCACCCCTACACGAACCAGTCGGGCTGTTGGGTTGGTGCGGGAGCACGTCCAACGTTCTGTCGCAACGAGCTCCGAGCACGCGCCGATTCTGATGACTCCTCCCTCCGGAATGCCTTTGCATCGCACCGTACCGAACGCTCCCCCGGGCCCGCCCATCCCAGGTTCCTGGGTTCTGGATCGCCCGGTTGGTCGGCCGCCTGGCGCTGCGGGCGGCCCGGCTGGAGGCCGAGGCGGGGGAAGCCGAGCGCCGGGCCGCCGACCTCCGCCACGCAGCGGTGACGGCCGCCGCCGAGGCCGAGCGGGCCCGGTCGGCCGCCCGCTGACCGCCCCCCGCCGGGCTTGTCGGGGATCGTCGGCACTGACAAGCTGGCACGGTTGCGACAGGGAGGACGGCGATGAGGCGAGCGCTCGGCTGTCGGCGGACGGTGACGGCGTTGGCGGTGGCGGCCACCTGCGCACTGGTGGGGCTGAGCCCGGCGCCGCCGGCTGGCGCCCAGGCCACGAGGCAACCCGTGGCCGAGGGCTCCGGCGGGGCGGCGGCCACCGTGCAGCTGGAGGCGTCCGAGGCGGCCATCGAGGTGATGCGGGCCGGCGGGAACGCGGTGGACGGGGCGGTGGCGGCCGCCGCCGTGCTCGGCGTCACCGAGCCCTTCTCGGCCGGGATCGGCGGGGGCGGGTTCTTCGTGATCCACCGGGCGTCCGACCGGTCGGTCACCACCATCGACCACCGCGAGGTCGCGCCGGCCGCCATGCACCCGGCTTCGTTCTTCGAGGGCGGCGCTCCGCTGTCCTTCGGCGACGCCCGCTGGAGTGGCCTGTCGGCCGGCGTCCCCGGCACCGTCCGGGGATGGGCCGACGCCCTGGCCCGCTACGGCACCAGGTCGTTGGGCGACGTCCTCCAGCCCGCCATCCAGGTCGCCCGCGACGGCTTCGTGGTCGACCAGGTGTTCTTCGACCAGGTGGCGTCCAACGCCGACTTCTTCGACGACATCGCGTCGACCCGGGCGCTGTTCCTCGAGGCCGACGGCACGCCTCCGGACGTGGGCAGCACCTTCCGGAACCCCGACCTGGCCCGGGCCTACGAGCGCATCGCCCACCTCGGGCCCAAGGGCTTCTACCGGGGAGCCGTCGCCGACGCCATGGTGACGGCGGTCCAGCGGCCGCCCCTGGCCCCCGGCGCCAACCACCGGTGGCGCCCGGGTGTGATGACGATGCGGGACGTGAAGGGCTACGTGGCCCCCGAGCGGCCGGCCACCCGGGTGGGCTACCGGGGCCTCGACGTGTACGGCATGGGGCCGCCCTCGAGCGGCGGGTCCACCGTGGGCGAGGCCCTCAACATCCTCGAGGGGTTCGACCTCGGCGGCACCACCCTGGAGCGGGCCCTCCACCTGTACCTGGAGGCGTCCCGGCTGTCCTTCGCCGACCGCAACGCCTGGCTGGGCGACCCCGACTTCTTCCCCGTGCCCCTGCGGGGCCTGCTCTCCGACGGGTTCGCGGCCGAGCGCCGGGCCCTGATCACCGAGGCGGCCGCCACCAGCCCGGTGCCGCCCGGCGATCCCCGCCCCCATGACGGCGGTCCCGCGCCGGCGGGCACGGCGTCGGCGACCTCCGAGCGCTCGGGCTCGACGACCCACCTCACCGTCTCCGACCGCGCGGGCAACGTGGTGTCCTACACGTTCACCATCGAGTCGGTGGGCGGGAACGGCATCGTCGTTCCGGGCTGGGGGTTCCTGCTCAACAACGAGCTCACCGACTTCAACTTCGACTCCACCACCCATCCCAACCGGGTGGAGGGGGGCAAGCGGCCCCGCAGCTCGATGGCCCCCACCATCGTGCTGCGGGACGGGGCGCCCGTGCTGGCCGTGGGGTCGCCGGGCGGGTCCATGATCATCACGACCGTCCTCCAGATCCTCGTGGGCCACCTCGACCTGGGCCTGACGCTCCCCGCCGCCCTCGAGGCGCCCCGGCTGTCCCAGCGCAACACGGCGGCCACCGTGGTGGAGCCGCCCTTCCTGGCCACCCCGGAGGCGGCCGCCCTGCGGGCCCGGGGCCACACGCTCTCCACCACGGCCGAGATCGGCGCCGCCACGGGCATTGCCTTCCTGCCCGGCGGCCGGGTGCAGGCGGTGGCCGAGGCGCTCCGGCGGGGTGGGGGAAGCGCCCTGGTCGAGAGCCCGTAGCGCCCTCTCGGCCGAGCGGTCGCGGGGCCGCGCCGGGCGTGGACGCGCGCGCCATGTCCAATCCTCAGCAGCCGGAGCTCGCCGCCCTGGCCACCCTGGGCCTGGCCGTGAACGTCGACGGGTCCGCCGCCACGGCGCGGGTGGAGGGGTGGGGCGGCTCGGTGCCGGCCGGCCCGGCCACCCTCGACGTCCGCCAGGCCGGCACGCCTGGCGCGCACCGTCGGGTGGTGCGACGACTGGCCTGTTGGCGCAGGCCTGGTCATCAAGTGCCGCCACTCAGGCGATCCGACAAGGGACGGGACGCCGTCGGGCGGCTCTGTGCGGCCGCCCTCTCGACGAGGTTGCAAGATGACGACGTGACGCGACCGATGGACAGGGTCCGACGCCGGGAACTCCGACCTCGGCGAGCCAGCCGGTGAGGCCTACGGCCACGTGGCCACGCCGGCAGCGCTTTCCTGGGCAAGGGCCTCGCCCTGCTCCTGGTCGGGACGATTCCCCTCGTGCTCGCCTTACGGATCCAGCGGAGCGAAGCGGCGCTCAACGCAGGGGTCGACGCCCAGGCCGTCGTCCTGGGAGTCGACGACGCCGGCGATCCCTTGCCCTGGCGAGGGCCGGCGCCTCGGCCATGCGGGTGCGAATCAAAGCGTGGCAGCGGCCAACGGCCGGCGCAGCGCGGTACTACCTGTCGGTCTATCCGGCAGGGTCGCCCGAGGGCGGCGAGCCATTGGTCCGCGTGCCGAGCGATGCCGACACGCTCGCCCAGCTCCGCGGGGGCCAGACGCTCGACCTGTACGGCGAGGTCCGGGAGGGGGCGGTGGTCCCCGGCGCGCCGCTCGCCCTCCGGGACGGCGACGTCGTGGTCGCCCCATCGGCCAAGACCAGGTCAGGCAGCTGGGAGGCCGACCACCGGGCATCCCGGTCCGACGTCGCCCTGGCCCATCCGAGGAGGACTTTCGGCCACCCTTCGGTCTGCCCGGCGGCTTCCTGTTCGCCGACGACGCCGAGGCGCGGGCATGGCGGAGGGGCACCAGGCAGCTGCGCTGGCTCCTGCCACTCCTGATCCTGGCGCCGGTCGTGCGGGTCCTCCCCGACACACTGCTCGTGTGGTCGCTTCCCCTGCTCGCGCTCCTGCTCCTCGTCCAGTACGGATGGCTGTGGCGGAATCGCCGGCTCGTGAACCGCGTGGCCGCCCGCCTTGCCGGGCCGCCACCGCGGACTCGGCTCGAGCGGCGTGCCGCCCGGGCCGCAGCGGCGGACCTCATCGGAAGTCCCGACGGAACAGCAGAGCGGGCAGCCCGGCTGGGCACGACCCCTGAACGGTTGGCGAGCGAGGAGCGGAGATGGTCCGTCGTCGTCTACGCGTCGATGGCGGTCCTCTTGGCCGTGGTGCTCGTGGTTGTGCTGTTCCCGGGCGTGCTGGACCGGTGGATGAGATCCGACCGGTCATCGGACCGGGCGGGCCCGGCGATCACCGGCGTCGCGCTGCGCACGGCCATTCGCCAGATCGTGGCGTTCACTCAGGGCGTGCGCAGGACCAATGTCCCGGATTCGGGGATCCGCAGAGGCTCCACCCTCGACCGCTTCAGCGCGACCGACGTCGCTGCCATGAAGCTGATGTCGGGCTGCGGGTCGTCCACCCCCATTCCGCGGGGCTAGAGGGCGACGGAACGCGACCATGTGAAGAACGCTGCGACAAGCCGTGCTCGTGCTTCGTCGCTGGCTCAGGTCTCCAGTTTGGACGGAGGGAGGTCCCACCCCGATCACGTGCGCCCGTGCAACGGCACCGATTCAGCGCCCGCAGTCTTGCCGAAGCGGAAATGGGAGGCGCGCCCCGAGGAATGGCGCCGATGATCGCCTCGCGTTCTCCGTCGGTGCGGGTATTCTTGACGCGCACGAGGGCTTGTCCGACCGCATCCGGCGAGGGCGCGGAGGAGGGAGCTGAGATGAGGCTTCGTTTCCGGCTCTACGGCGCCGTTGCCGCCGCGATCAGCGCTGCCGCGCTGGCCCCGGGGGTGCAGGCGGTCCCGTTCGCGTCAACGGCTCCGACGCCCACGTCCGGCTCTTCGCCGTTCGTGGGCTGCGTCACGCCCCCGGGCCCCGGCCCCGGCGTCAACCATCCCGGCTCTGAGGTCGAGCCGTACGTCGACGTCAACCCGGTGGACCCCGACAACATCGTCGGTTTCTACCAGCAGGACCGCTGGAGCAACGGCGGTGCAAAGGGCAACGTCGCCTCGATCACACGGGACGGCGGCGCGACGTGGACCCAGGTCGTCGTCCCGGTCGGTACCGTCTGCTCCGCCAGCGGCGACTTCGAGCGCGCCAGCGACCCGTGGGTCTCGTTCGGTCCGACCGGCTGGGCGCACGCCATGAGCCTCGTCACCGACACCGACCCCACAGCAACGGGCGGCTTCGGCGACAACGGCATGACCTACAACCGCTCCAAGGACGGCGGCCTGACCTGGGAGGCGCCGATCTATCTCAAGGTCGACACCGACCCGCGGTTCTTCAACGACAAGAACACGATCACGGCCGACCCGAATGACGAGGACTACGTCTATGCGGTGTGGGGCCGCCTCACGTCGCCCCGGGGCGGGGTCGTTGCCGCTCCGCAGGGCCGCGAGAACATCTTCGGCCTCGGCTTCCGCGGGCCAGCCTGGTTCACCCGCACGACCGACGGCGGCGACACGTTCGAGCCGGCGCGGATCATCTACGACCCCAAGGGCGCCAACAACCAGACGATCGGCAACCAGATTGCCGTGCTGCCGGCGTCGGAGGGTGGCGACGTCCTCAACTTCTTCAACGAGATCGTCAACTTCCGCAACGCCGAGGGCGGGGGGCAGTTCGAGTTCAACCTTTCGCTGATCCGCTCGACCGACAAGGGCACGACGTGGACCAGCAGGGCGACGAGGATCACGAAGTTCTTCCCGATGGACCGTGTGCGCGAAGACGGCGTGATCGACAGCGAGCCCGTCCCCTGCCCTGATCCGGGCGACGCGGGCTCGTGCCCCATCCGCACCGGCGACGTCCTCTTCGACGTTGCCGTGGACGGCGGCGACGGCACCCTCTACGCCGTGGTACAGGACGCCCGCTTCAGCGGCTTCGGCTACGACACGATCGCGCTCACGCGATCGACGGACGGAGGTGCCACCTGGTCGCCGCTGGTGCGCCTCAACGCGGGCTCGGATGCGGGAGCGCGTCCCGACGACCGTCAGGCGTTCACGCCGGCGGTGCACGTGGGCGACGACGGCACGGTCACCGTGACGTTCTACGACTTCCGCAACAACACTGCGACCGACGGCATCCTCGCGACCGACCATTGGGCCGTGCACTGCCATGCTGCGAGCGCGGACTGCTCGCAGGCGGCGAGCTGGGACGATGAGACGCGGATCACGCCGACCTCGTTCGACATGCGGCAGGCCCCGTTCGCACGCGGGTACTTCACCGGCGACTACGAGGGGCTGAGCTTCGCTCGCGACGATGGCGACGCGATCGGGCCGACGGCCGATGTCTTCGTGTCCTACTTCTCGCAGCCGCATGGCGGCGACCCGTCGAGCGCGTTCTCCTCGCTCCTGGCGCCGTAGGGACCGTCCACACGCGGTCGTGATCTTGAGAGTGGTGCGAGGACCTCAGATCACGAGGCGTTCGCCGGCATGGCGGCGCTGGGGCCGACCAGGGTGAACCGGGCGCCGATCGGGTCGGCCGCTGCCGCCAGTCGGCCGTACGGGGTGTCCTCGGCCGCTGTCAGGATCGATCCGCCCAGCTCGACGACGGTGTCATCGATCCCGAAGTAGATCGACCAGTGGGCGGGGCCCGTCCGGGAGGAAGCTACTGGCGTCCATGATCCCGGCCAGCCCCGCTCGCCCCGCCCGAGGGTCGTGTAGCGGAACGCCGGGGTGTCGCCCACGACATGCCAGCGGAACACGTTGCGGAGAAGCTGACGGCGGCCTGGTAGTCCCGGGGCGTGCAGCTCGAACCAGCTCGGTCGAGCACATCTGGTGCGACATCAGGGCACGCGGGCAAACGGTCGTGGATGGCGTCGTGGGCGAGGGTGAGGACCTCGGGGTGACGTTGAGCATCCACCGACCGCCCGGCGCCACCCGGCCAGCCACGGCGCTGCCCGATCGCTGCGATGCCAGCAGGAGCAATGCGAACTGCCAGCCTCCACAGCTGGGATCTGCTCGTTCGAACTGAGCTCACAGCCCGAGAAGACTCGGAGGGAAGTCGTGTGGCGTGACCGACAGGTCGGGCTCGGGGTCGTCGTCCTTCGGGCCGGCGTTGGGATTCCCGAGGACGCACGGCTGATTGACGGTGACGAAGGTGTTGCTGTGCACCCAGGAGTTGTTGTCGCAGCCCTCGTTGCCGTCCGACGCGTCGTAGCGCCCGTTCCCCGAGCCGCTGTTCTTGAGCAGCGAGTTGTCGACGGAGCCACCGGCGACCTGGATCCCGTCGGTCACGTTCAGGACGACGGTGTTGCCCTTGATCACGTTCGCCGACGCTCGGTTCACGAAGTTGGCCGCGCCGTTGGGCAGCATGGTGATGCCGCTGCCACCGCCGCTCACCCCGTTCTCCGCCGCCCGGTTCTCGGCGACGGTGTTGCGCAGGTTCTGCGGGTCCCCCTTGAGGGTGCTGTGCAGGGCGATGCCCGCCAGCCCGTTCCTCTCGACGACGTTGCCGGACACCGTGTTGTCGCTCGCGCCCGGGCCCTCGACGCGAATCCCGATGTCCTGGTCGGGACGGCCGCAGTAGACGCTGAGCAGGCTGTTGTCCCGCACCCGGTTGCCCCTCACGGCGTTCGCGGTCGAGGCGCCCACGAGGGAGATGCCCGAGTACGGGCCGTTGCGCTCCACCGTGTTGTTCCGAATGACGTTGTCGCTGGAGTTGAAGCTGGCAAGGCCGTCGCCGAAGCTGCAATCCGGGTGGTTGCCGACGTTGTCCCGCAGGGTGAGCGCCTCGATGGTGTTCCCCGACCCGCCCCCGATGACGACGCCGGCGTCGAAGCCCGTGACGGTGCCGTTCCTCAGCGTCACGCCGGTGACCCGACGTAGCAGGACGCCCACGGTCTCCTCGGTCGCGCCGTTCACCCCTTTGACCTGGAACCCGTTCAGGTCCACGACGATGTCACTGGCGTCGATGACGAGACCGGGGCCGGTCGGGCAGGGTCCCACGTCGGCATGGAGAACCGTGCTCTCGGTGATGACCGATCCGCATCCGACATCTGCCGCCTGAGCCGGCGTGGCGGTGGTCACCGGCCCTACCGTCGAGAAGACCACCGCGCAGACCACCGACATCCGCCGCCGAACCGCCCGCATGCCGCCCCTCCGTTTCGCCGATCCTCCTGGTTCCGACGCTATCCGCTACCGGCCTTCGCTGCAACTAGATGACGCGCCGCGATAGGGACGCCGCCTCAGGCGAGGTCCTCGCAGACGGTGCTGGTGCACGTGGGAGGTTGCGTCGCCGGACCGGGCACCGTCCTTACGAGTGCGGAACCGCTCGATGACCGCTGATCTCTCGTCGTCGTCGAGCCGGTTGGCAACGCCGGCAGTTGCACGCCTCGCCGTGGTCGTGTCGAATGGACCGCCACCGCAGGCGGCGCAACGGCAGCCCTCGGCGTGGGGAGGGTCGCCGCCGTGCACATCCGCAGGCTGGGCCGCCGGTCGACCTCGGACCACAGCCTCCATCGGTGGGCATCGCTGGCGCCCGCCCGAGCCACCGCGCGGCTCGTCGAACGACCCTCTCAACGGCACGACGCCCGCTTGACGGGGCGCCGAGACTCGACCGGAGAGGGCGGGCGACTGTCGCGAGCGCCACGTCGTCGTCGAAGGGCACGAGGCGCGGCGGGGCTTCGCAAGAGCTCTCTGACCCGTTACCCTCTGGCTCGGGGAGGATGGGGGGGGCGTCATGCGAGCCATGCGATGGCTGACCGCCGGCTTGGCCGCCTTGTTGGCGTTGGCGCCGCCGGCGCTCGCCCGACCGACCGGCGACGGTGACCTCGTCAACCCGTCACGGTGCAACACCCGCATCGGTGGCCTGTCGAGCGGTCCGCCCGACCCGGGGAGCGCCGGTCCGTTTGCCGTGGACATCGCCGACTACAGCTTCGGCGACGAGGCCCTGGCCCTCCAGGACTTCGACCACCCCGTCGAGTTCCGGGGCCGCGTGGCGTATCCCGAGGACCTGGCGTGCGGGCCGTTCCCGATCGTGTTCGTCCTGCACGGCGGGAACGAGTCGTGCTTCGACGACGACGGCGAGCTGTCCAACGACTGGCCGTGCCCGGCGGGCTTCGATCCCGTGCCGAACCACCTCGGCTACGACGGCCTCACGAGTGTGCTGGCCAGCCACGGCATCATCGGCGTCTCGGTGAGCGCGAACGGCCTCTTCCCGAGCGGCACCGCCGCACACCGGGCGGAGCTGCTCCAGCGGCACCTCGAGCTGTGGTGGGACCTTGACGCCGCGGGCGCCCCGCCGTTCGGCAACCTCTTCCGCGGCAGGGTGGACCTCGGCCGGGTCGGCACCCTGGGACACTCCCTCGGCGGGGAGGGCGTCCTGGCCCACGTCCACTACGACGCCGCCGCGGAGAGTCCCTTCGGCGTGAAGGCGGTCCTGGTCATCGCCCCGACGAGCCTGGAGCCGGAGCTGCTCGTGAACGGCGTCCCGCTCGGAGTCCTGCTTCCCTACTGCGACGGCGACGAGACCGAGCTGGCGGGGGTGAGGCACTTCGACGGTACCCGGTACAACCAGCCCGGGGACCGGGCGCCCAAGTACACCTTCGAGGTCATCGGCGCCAACCACGCCAACTACAACGCGTACTGGGACCCGGCGGTGTTCGGGCCGGGGGCCGCCGACGACTGGGCGGCGGAGTGGTTCGGCAACGACCTGTTCTGCAACTTCGACCCCGACGACCCGGTCGTCTCGGCCGCCAGCGGCCGGCTGACCGGCGCGGAGCAGCGCGCCACCGCCGTGGCCCTGGCGTCGGCGTTCTTCAGGGAGCACCTGCGCAACGACCCCCGCTTCCGTCCGTTCCTGCGCGGGAGCTCGACGCCTCCCCCCTCGGCGCAGACCGACGGGATCCATGTGGGCTACCACCCCGCCGACGAGCCCGAGTCGCGACGGGACGTGAACCGCTTCACGGCGGAGAGCGACCTCGGGACGAACCACCTGGGCGGGGCCGTGACGGCCGACGGCCTGCTGCGCTTCGAGTGGTGCGACGATCCTTTCGCCGGCCCCGGGGTGGGGTGTCTGGAGAACCTCCACCTCACGCCGGCGATCGGCCGGGATGGGCGGGCGCCGCATGCCTTCGGGTCGAACCTCGGCCAGCTCCGGCTTGCCTGGGCCCGGAGCACGGGCACGCTCAGCCACGACATCCCGGCGCCGTGGCGCGACGTGAGCGGGTACGACGTGGTGCAGTTCCGCGCCGCCGTCGACGTCACCGACCCGCTGAACCCGCCGGGATCACCGCAAGACCTCACCGTCGAGCTCGTCGACGGGGCCGGGGTGATGGCGTCGACCACCGTCGCCGCGCATTCGGCCGCGCTCTTCTACCCGCCGTCGCACGACGATCCCATCGAGGCCGACTCGGCCGTCCCCCGCGTCGTCCTCAACACCGTCCGCATCCCGCTCCGGGCCTTCGGCGGCGTGTTCCTCCAGGACATCCGAGCGGTGCGGTTGGTCTTCGACCGGATCCCGTCCGGGGCGCTCAACATGGCAGACCTGATGTTCGCCGACGAGGCGACGGACCCGCCCCCGGCGGTCGAGGTCTCCGTGGATGACCCCATCCTCGACGGTGGCGCCGAGAAGCTCACCGAGGTCGGCCTCCATGCCACGGCGTCCGACGACGGCAAGCCCGTGCCGGTCACCGTCGACGTCTTCAGCGACGAGGACGACCTCGACTCGGAGGTCGTGCAGCGGTCGCCGGACGCGAGTGACATCGCCCCGTCGACCCTTCGGCTGCGGGCCGAGTCGGACAAGAACGCAGACGGGCGCGTGTACGTCGTGGTGGTGCGCGCCGCCGGCGCCGGTGGGGCCGCGGGGTTCGCTTGCGCGACCGTCGTCGTACCGAACGGCCAGCACGAGTCAGACCTCGCCGGTGCGCTGTCGCAAGGGGAGGCCGCCGCCGAGAGCTGCACGGCTTTCGCTGCTGCGGCCGCCGGCCTCGTGGCGCCCCCAGCGGGGTTCTTCGTCGTGGGCGACGGCCCCGTCATCGGCCCCGACCAGTGAGCACCCCCGGGTGCATCGGCGTCGGGCCCGCCGCCGGTGGGCCCGTTGTCGATGGCGGCGAGGCGGACCACGACCGCTGCCCGGCGGTGGGGATCGTCTGAAGTCCAGTTCCAGTCTTGTGACTTCACGGCCGAGGTCGCCGAACGGGGTTCCCGTGTCTGGCTAGCCTCGCCGCCGTGGCGCCGCCGCCGAAGCTCGACGCATTTGCCATGACCGCCCGAGCCCGAGCTGCTCATGGGCCGGATGGAAGGCTGGCGCTCCCGAAGGTCGCGTACTGGCCGATCTGCCCCTTCGAGACGGCCACCCTCCAGGTCCGGCACCTCGACGATCCGGTCGTGCCGGAGCCGCCGCGGCGCGGCGAGTCCGGACAGGACTGCGAGCTCTGCAAGACCTCGGACGAGGAGTTCCTCTGGACCGACGAGCGCTGGCGGGTCGGCATGTCCGAGGAGCCCATGGCTCTCCCGAACGTCTGGCTCCATTCGCGGGAACACCTCGACTTCGACGACCTGACGGATGAACTGGCGGCGGAGATGGGCATCCGGATTGCCTGGATCCAACGGGCTCTGAACGGCATCGAGGGCGTCGGCCGCGTCCACCTGAACCGCTGGGGTGACGGCGGTGCCCACCTCCACCTGTTGCTCGTCGCCCGGCCCGAGGGGATGGTGCAGCTGCGCGGCATCTTCCTGATGACGTGGATCTACGCGCTCCCGCCCCTGCCGGGGGACGTCTGGCGTGCCATGCGGGAGCACGTGGCCGGAAGCCTCCCGTAGGCCTGACGCCTGGACGCTGCGGTCCACAGGCGGTCGGGAGACCGTCCACAGCCTTTGCCCCCTTGCGATCCACAGGCGGGTCCGGGGAGGGTTGGGGCGAGGCTGTTGGGCGCATGGTCATCGACTGCACCGAGCTCGCTCAGGAACTGCGCCGCCGGCGCGTGGGCCGCCCGGCCCTCGTCGACAGCCTGGCGGCATCCTCCGGCTCCACCTGGGTGCCGGGCGACCTGGAGCACGTGCCGTCGTCGCTGCTGGTCCTGGCGGCCATGTCGATGGCCCGGAGCCGCCCGGAGCGTGGCTGCCCGCCCGGAGGCCGCCGCTAGCTGTGGTGGTCCTCGGTGGCGCCCCCGAGGGAGGCCCACACGTCCTGCAGGTTGGCGAAGTCGGTGTCGGCCGGCAGGGTGCGGAGCCGGTCGACCACCTCGGGGGGGGCCGAGGCCTCGACGGCGTGGAAGAC
>JBOGHR010000637.1:0-2079 GCA_050744905.1 Acidimicrobiales bacterium | reverse complement strand
CCGGGGGCGTCGACCTCGGCCGGCGTGGGCAGCTCGCGTTCGGACGCCCACAGCCGGGCCAGCGCCTCCTCCCCGGCTCGCTCCACCACGCCCCTCACGAAGCTCCGGCCCCGCTCGTACTGGGCGGGGCCGAGGTCCAGCCCGAACAGGCGGGCCACGAAGCGCTCGCCCTCGCCCCGCTCGCCTCGGCGGCGGCGCAGCGCCTCCACCAGAGCGCCGTACCCCTGCACGAGGCGCTGGCCGGCGCCGTCGAGCACGTGGTCGGTGTAGCCCTCGACGGCCGCCACCAGGGCCTCGATGCGGCCCAGGACCTGGCGCTGCTCGGGCGTCTCCATGGCGCCGAGCAGCTCGCCCGGGTCGCCCAGCGCCGCCTGGAACGAGGCCGGGTCGGTGGGGTCGAGGGCGCTGAAGCGGTCCTGGAGGGCGGCCGGGTCGGGGCGGAAGCCGCCCACGTAGGACCGCAGCAGCCCGTCCAGCCGGGCCCGCACGTGGGGCCGTCCCAGCACGGCGTGGTGGGTGACCTCGCTCAGGCACAGCCACAGGCGCAGGTCGTCGAGCGACAGGCTCCAGTCGGCGGCGAAGGCGTCGAGGTTGGCGGGGACGACGACCAGCTCGTCCGACGGCGGGCGGGGCACCGGCAGCTCGTACTGGCCGAGCGCCCGCCGGGCCAGGTGCCCCACCATGGTCCCCGCCTGCATGCCGAGCAGCAGCGGCCCCACCACCTCGGTGATGCCGCCCAGCAGCTCGGTGGCGGGATCGGGAGCGGTGCCGTCGTCGCCGTCGTCGTCGACCGCCTGGCCGACGGCGGCGGCCAGGCCCTCGAACAGCGGCCGGTAGGCCTCCAGGGTCCGGCGCGCCCACTCGCCCCGGCCGACGGCGGCGACGCTGAGGGGGCGCCCGGTGACGGAGGTGGGCAGGCCGGTGGCGTCGGCGACGTGGAGGTCGGCCACCCGCACCAGCTCCTCCAGACGGATGCGCTCCACCGGGTCGGGGTTGGGCTCGGCCCGGCCCTCGGTCGCCATCCACAGGGCGAGCTGGCGGGCGACCTCGATGTTCACCGCCCCCTGGTTCGACAGCAGCTTGGCCAGCTCGCCGAACAGCCCCTCGAACGGGTTGCCGGGACCGCCGAAGGGGCCGGAGGGAGTGCTCACCCGGTCATCGTAGGTTCGCCGCCGCCGAAGCGCCCCCGGCGTCAGGGGCCGGCAGGCCGCTCGGCCAGGGTGACCGCCACCGATCGCCGCGACGGCCCCCGCACCACCGTCAGGTGCACCACGTCGCCCGGCCGGTGCGACCGCACGAGGATGCGGAGGGCGCCGATGGACGCCACCGGGACGGCGTCGACGGCGGTGATGACGTCGCCGGTCGCCAGGCCGGCGGCCTGGGCGGGGCCGCCCGGGCGCACCGAGCTCACCACCGCCCCGCCGGCCCCGCCCTGGGCCTCGGCGGCGAGGGGATCGACGTCGCCCGCCTCGATCCCGATCCACGGCCTCGCCACCGGGGTGCCGGCCACCAGGTGGTCGGCGACGGCGCGGGCCACGTCGATCGGCGTGGCGAAGCCCATGCGGGCCACGCCGGCGTCGGGCGTGCTCACCGAGGTGAGGATGCCGACCACCGCCCCCCGCTCGTCGGCCAGGGCACCTCCGGACCACCGCTCGCCCACCGGCGTGTCGGTCTGGATGAGGTCGACCAGGGGCGCCGCCGCTCCCCGGTCGACCTGGCGGCCCACCGCGCCCACCATGCCGACGGCCAGGGCGAGGGGCCCGCCGGGAGGGGAGGCGCCCATGGCCATCACGTCCTGGCCGACCGCCAGCCCGGCGGCCGAGCCGAGCGGCGCCGTCACCACGCTCGACCAACCGTCGACCCTGACGACGGCCAGGTCGGAGCCGGCGTCGGCGCCGACCAGGCGGGCGGGCGCCCGGGTGCCGTCGGCCAGGGTCACGGTGATCCCCGCCCCGTCCTCGACGACGTGGGCGTTGGTGAGCAGGTGGCCGTCGCTGCGGAACATGACGCCCGACCCCCGCCGCGCCGGCCCGCCCCCCTCCGCCGTGACCTCCACGACGGCCGGCCGCAGGGCCTCGG
>JBOGHR010000636.1:0-1625 GCA_050744905.1 Acidimicrobiales bacterium | reverse complement strand
ACATCGGCCAGCGCCGCGCCGCCGCCGCCCTGGCGTCGCGCCCGGTGGCGTCGGCCAAGGAGGAGGGGTGGTCGGAGGCCACCACCGAGGGGTGCTCGGTGGCCGTCGTGCGCGCCGTGGGCGGCGGGCTCTGGCAGCACGGCCAGGACGGCCTGCTCCGGCCCTACGCAGCGCGCTACCTGGAGGCGCTGGCCGGCTGGTGGGCCGGTCGGCGCCGGGAGGAGGCCCTGGCCCTGGCCCGGGCGCTGTTCCCGTCCACCCTGGTCCGCCCCGACACGGTGGCGGCGGTCACCGGGCGCCTGGCCGACCCCTCGCTGCCCGAGCCGCTGCGGCGGGTCCTGCTCGAAGGGCGCGACGACCTCGAGCGGGCGCTGCGGGCCCGGGCGGCCGACGCCGGGTAGCCGCTTCGCCCCGGGCGCCGCCGCCTAGGGCCCTGGCCACAGACACCGGGGGAGGACAGGGCGGAGGCGGCGCGAGCTCCGCGCTCGCCCTAGGGCTCGATGAAGATGCACTCCCCGGGGCACTCCTCGGCCGCTTCGACGACGTCCTCGAGCAGCGCGTCGGGGATGCGGGCGACGCCGTTGGCCGTGCCGCCCTGGCCCAGGTTCTCGTTGAACTTCTTGTCGGCCGACAGGTCGGGGAACTGCTCCTTCGACTCCTTCACGTAGGCGAGCCCGTCGTCCTCCATGAAGAACACGGCGGGGGCGATCTCGGCGCAGATGCCGTCGCCGGTGCACAGGTCGGCGTCGATCCAGACGTTCATGGCGCTCCTTGCGTGGTCCTGGTGATCCTATATGCACGGGCCGCGCAAGGGAAATCCGGGCGGGTCACCGGGAACCGCCCTCCTGGCGCCAGACCGACAGTCCGGTGACGGGGGCGCCGTCGGCGTAGAGGAGCTGCTTCTCGAGGCGGACGACGGTCCCGTCCCGCGGGCGCGACTCGAACTTCACGTGGTCCACCAGCGCCCGCATGAGGGCGATGCCCCGCCCGCTCTCGGCGGTGTCGTCGGCACGCGGCGCGGGGGCGTCGGCGTCGAAGCCCTGTCCCCGGTCGACCACCCGGATGACGCAGTCACGCTCGGCCAGCTCGACCTGCACCTCGTACTCCTCGCCGGCGCGGGAGTGCTCCAGCACGTTGGTGCACGCCTCGGTGAGGGCGACCTCGATGTCGGCCACGCAGTCGGCGTCGACGCCGAGCTCGCGGAGGGCCTCGCGGCAGATGTGGCGGGCCACCGGGACGGTCCGGGCGTCACGGGGCAACAGCAGGGCCATGTTGATCTCCATGGCGTTGACGCTCCTTCCTGTCGATCGGCTTTTTCCCCCACCCAGGGGCACCCATTCCTTCCCACTCGCAGTCCCTTACGCTCCGCTGCGTGGAACGCCTTCCCTTCGAGCTCCCGCGTCGGCCGGCCGGCGGCGAGGTCCGTCTCCTGAGCCTGGTGCGCCTGTCCTCCGAGCTGGCGCGGGCGGTCGCCGCGGTGGGGCGGGTCGGGGTCGAGGGCGAGGTGGTGGTGCCCCGGTCGCACCCCGGCGGCGTGTACTTCACCCTGCGGGACCGGGCGGCCCAGATCGCCGTGCGCTGCCCGGCCGCCCGCACCGCCCGGTGCCGCGTGGTGCCCGGGGAGC
>JBOGHR010000635.1:0-14219 GCA_050744905.1 Acidimicrobiales bacterium | reverse complement strand
CCCGGTGGAAGCGGCGCGGCTCCCGCGCCGGGGGGCCAGCCGCCGCCTTCTCCGCCCCCGCCCCGTCCCGGCCCACAGACGGGTACCGGCGGCGGCTCCCCCCGTCCAGGGGGAGCGGCACCGGCGGCGACAGCGGCGACGGCCGGCGCGGCGATGGCCAAGACGGCGACCGACAAGGCGAAGCGCACGACCGTCGGAAACGTGACCGCACTTCGGGACGCCGGTGGTGATCCCGCCGAGGCCGCCTGGCGCGTGCCGGCCCGGAAGGGGCGGCGATGACCGAGCCTGCTCGGACCTACCGCTTCGCGCCGCTCGACCGCACCGGATGGCTGCTGGGACTCAGTGGCGTCCAGTGCATCCTCATCGCCGCCGGCATCTTCGCCTCCGGGATGCTCCTCGATGCCGGCGTCCCGCCGCTGGCCGTCCTGATGCCGGTGGTCGCCTTGTCGGCGGCGGCGTTCGCCCGCTGGCGGGGGCGGCCGCTGCACGAGTGGGCGCCCGTCCTCGTGCGGTTCGGCGCGCTGCAGGCCACCCGACGCCATCGCTGGGCGGCGCCCGTCCCTCTGCTCACCGCCGCCAGGGTCGACGAGAGGCGCCAGCCACCGCTGCCGCCGTTCCTCCGCGGCCTGGAGTTGCTGGACGCCGGCGCCGTCCCGTGGTGCCCGGCCTCGGCCCACACCGGGGTTGGAGCGGTGCGCGATCGCGTGAACGGCACCGTCTCGGGTTCGATCCCCGTCAGCGGGCGGGGCTTCTCGCTGATGGAGCGTGGCGATCAGGACCGGCTGCTGCAGGGCTGGGGCGACGTGCTCTCGGGGTTCTGCACCGAGCGCCCGCTCGTGACCCGGGTCCAGGTGAGCGAGTGGGCGGCACCGGCCGGGATGGGCGAGCACGAGCGGTTCCTCGACCGGCACGTCGCCCGGGCGACGAACGCCGAGGCCGTCGAGTCCTACCGCGAGCTTCTCGCCGAGGCGGCACCGATGAGCGTGGGACACGAGGCGCTCGTCACTGTGACCGTGGACCAGCGCCGGGTGACGAGACGCGCTGATGTCGCCGAGTCGCACGACGGCGTGGTCGCCGCCCTGATGGACGAGTTGCGTCTGGTGTCGATGCGCCTAGAGGCCGCCAATCTCGCCGTCGGCGCACCGTTGTCGGTTGCACGGACTGCCGAAGCGCTGCGGCTGCGGTGCGACCCGTCCTGCAGGCCGCGGCTGGAGGCGCGCGCCGCCACGCTGGCGGAGCTGACCGGGCTCGTCAGCCGCTACTCGGCGGCGCCGCTCGCATCTCTCGTCGAGTTGGACCACGTGCGGACCGACGCCAGCCTTCACCGCAGCTACCTGGTCACCGAATGGCCCCGGCTGGAGGTGGGCCCCAACTGGCTGGAGCCCTTCCTGCTCCACAGCGCCGGCGTGCGGACGTTCTGCCTGCACTACGAGCCGGTCCCGCCGTCGGCCGCCCAGCGCCGGATCGACCGTGACTCGACCCGTCTCGTCGCCGACGAGGAGCAGCGCTCCCGGGCCGGGTTCCGGATCGGAGCGCGACACCGCCGCACCCAGGCCGCGGTGGCCGAGCGCGAGGCAGAACTGGTCGCCGGCTACGCCGAGCTCGGCTTCACCGGATTCCTCACCGTCAGCGCTGCCGACCGCGAGGCCCTAGCCGTGTCGTGCGCCAGCTACGAGCAGGCCGCCGCGCAGTGCGGTCTGGAGCTGCGCGCCCTCGACGGCCAGCACGACGTGGGTCTGGTCTGGTCGCTGCCGCTGGGCCGGGGGCCGGCGGCGAGGGCGCTGTCGTGAGGTTCCGCCTGGGCCTGCACCTCCCACGTCACCGGGCGACTACTGCGCACCTGTGCTCGGCCTACCCGTTCGCTGTCGAAGCCGGCCTGGGCACCGCGGGGGTGTACCTGGGCACGAACGTGCTCAGCGGCGGCGCCGGGTTCGCCTTCGACCCGTTCGAGGCCTACCGGCTCGGGCTCGTTACCAACCCGAACATGCTGTTCGCGGGCGAACCGGGGACGGGGAAGTCGGCGACGGCCAAGTGCCTCATCTACCGGGCCTGCGGCGTGCTCGGGCGCTGGGTGGCGATCGCCGACCCGAAGGGGGAGTACCTGGGGCTGGCGGCCGCCCTCGGCCTGGAGGTCGTCTCCCTCTTCCCGGGGGGAAGAGCGAGGATCAACCCGCTCGAGGCCGGCCCCGGCGACGCCGACGACGCGCCCGAGGAGCTCGCCCGTCGTCAGGCTGGATTGGTCGCAGCGCTGGTGGCGACGGTCCTGCGCCGGGACCTGTCCCCGGTGGAGGATGCCGCCCTCGGGTGGGCCGTCGAGCATCTCGCCCGCCGCCGCGGCTGTCAGCCGACCCTTGCCGACGTCGCCGTCCTGCTGGCGGAGCCCGACGAGGACATGGCGCGCCGGGCCCGCACGACCCCGGCGGAGCTGTCCCGGTCCCTCGATGCCGCGGTCTACGCCCTCGGCAAGCTCCTCGAGCGCTCGCTGCGGGGAATGTTCGACGGCCCCACCAACGTCCGCCTCGACTGGGAGGGGCCGGGCGTGGTGCTGGATCTGTCCGCGGTCCACCACGATCCCGACGCCCTCACGCTGGTGATGCTGGCGACCACCTCCTGGCTCCAGTCGATGTTGCGGCGGCCGGACGGGCCGCCCCGGCTGCAGGTGCTCGACGAGGCGTGGAGCCTTCTGGCGTCGGAGCGGACGTCCCGCTACCTCCAGGCATGCTGGAAGCTGGGCCGGGCCTACGGCGTCGCCAACGTGGCCATCGTCCACCGGCTATCGGACCTGCGCGCCCAGGCCGACGACGGCACGGCGACCGCGAAGGTGTCGATGGGCCTGCTCGCCGACACCCAGACCCGGGTCCTGTTCCGCCAGGCGAGCGATCAGGTCGCCGACGCGCGCTCGCAGCTCGGGCTCACCTCCACCGAGTCCGAGGTGCTCGGGCGGCTGTGCCGGGGCCGGGCGCTGTGGAAGGTGGGGGGCGCCACCGCAGTCGTCCAGCACGCCGTCGGGCGGCGCGAGCAGTTCTGCGACACGGACTCCCGGATGGCCGCCTGATGCGCCCGCCGCCCGGACCCGTCTCCGCGCCGTCGCGCCAGGGAGCCGAGGGTTGGTTCCCCTGGGTCGTGGGCTTCGTGGCGCTGCTGCTGGGGGTCGTGTGGGCCGGCGCCGCGCTGGCGGCCCTCGTGGCGACCGGCAGCGGCGTCCCCTTCACGGACGCCGGCCCTGCGCTGGTGCGGCTGCCCAGCCACCTGTCCGATCCGGCATCCGCCTGGCCTTCCTCGACCCGCTCCGCTCTGCCCGGTCCGATCCTGTACTGGGCGTGCCAGGTGGCCGTCCTCGGTGCGTCGGTGGCCGCCACGGCCGCCGGCTGGTGCCTGTGGCGGCGCGTCCTCCGCGACGCCCCGGGGCCGCTCGGCGTGCGCCAGGACGCCGGCCTGGCCAGGCGGCGGGACCTGCGCCGGCTGATTCTGCGAAGGCCTTCCGGGCAGCGGCTGACACTCGGGCGCTGTAACGGTCGTCTCGTCGCCTGCGAGCCCCAGGCGAGCCTGGCTGTAATCGGCCCGACCGGCTGCGGCAAGACGGCCGGGTTCGCCATCCCGGCCCTGCTCGAGTGGCGCGGGCCGATCATCGCCACGTCGGTCAAGAGCGACCTGCTCGACGCCACCATCCGGCACCGGCGCCGCCGGGGGACGGTCTGGGTGTACGACCCCACCGGCGTCAGCAACGAGGAACCTTCCAACTGGTCGCCGCTCGACGCGTGCGACTCCTGGCAGGCGGCTACCCGCACCGCGGCGTGGATGGTGGAGGCGGCACAGCCCCGGCGGGACTCGCTGGCCGACGGCGATTACTGGTACGGCCAGGCCCGCAAGGCGCTGGGACCGTACCTGCTCGCCGGCCACGTGCGCGGCGCCGGCCTGGACGACCTGATCCGCTGGATCGACACCCAGGAGCGGCCCGAGGTCGAGCAGGCTCTGCTGCTGGCCGCGGAGCGGGCCAACCGGGGCCGGTCCGTCCCCGACGGCGGCGCCGCCGCCGACGACGCCCGGTGGACCACGCTGTGGGAGGCGGCCGTGGCGATGTCCCGTGCCTACCTGCGGGTTGTGCCCGACGAGCGCCGCCGGGCGCTCGCCGAGGCCCCCACCGACGAGTGGCCCGTGGACCTCGTCGGCCAGGTCGCCGACCTGGTCGAGGCCGAATGGCTCCGGGAGGCGCAGGCGGCCGCCCGGAAGCGGGGTGGCCAGGAGCTGGTCGACGCCATGGCTCCGCTGCACGCCGCCCGGGCGCTGTGGGCCAAGGAGCCGCGCCTGCGGGGATCGGTGTTCGCCACCGTCGAGAACGTCCTCGTCGCCTGGGCGGATCCGGGCGTGGGCTGGGCGGCGGCCGGCGGCTCGAAAACCAACGTCGACGTGAAGGAATGGCTCCAGGGCGAGAACACCATCTACGTCGTCGCCTCGCCGTTCGAGCAGGGCCGGCTCCGGCCGGTCCTCACGGTGCTGATGCAACAGGCGCTGCGGGCCGCCTACGACGAGGCCAACAGCCATGGCGGGCGGCTCGTCTCGCCCTGCCTCGCCCTGCTCGACGAGGCCGGCAACATCACTCCGCTGCCCGACCTGCCCGGCTACGTCTCCACCGCCCGGAGCCACCGCATCACGATCGTCACCGTCTGGCAGGACGTCGCCCAGATCACCGCCATCTACCGCGACCGCGCCCAGACGATCCTCAACAACCATCGGGCGAAGCTGTTCGGCTCGGGCATCGCCGACGGCACGACGCTCGAGTACGTGAGCCGCCTCGTCGGCGACGAGGGCCGCACCGAGCGCAGTGTCGCCACCGACCTGCACGGAGGCCGCCGCAGCATCTCGGAGCACAAGGCCTACCGCCGGGCGGTCCCGGTCGACGTCATCCGCCGGCTGCCGGACGACGAGGCCCTTCTGCTGTACGGCTCGCTCCTGCCGGCGCACGTCGTGCTGCGTCCCTGGTTCCGCGACCGGTCCCTCCGGGCGATCGCGGACCGCCCCGACCTGATCCGTGAGCGAGAGGAGGAGCCGTGCGCCTCTACATAGGTGAGGTCGACGAGGACGCCGGCAGGTGCCGCGTCTGGGTCGCCCACGAGGAATCCCGGCCGGACATCCACGAGGTCGTCGAGGTCCTCGGCGAGCTGAACAAGCTCATGGAGGTCCGCCGCGATGGCAGGGGCCTCGACGAAGGCTACGAAGCCCACCGGGCGGCGACCATCGCCCGCAAGAACGCCATCGTGGAGCAGCTGCGTGCGGCCGAGAACGTGTCACGGCCCACCGAGCTGATCCACCGGGGGATCCACTCGCCCGACGGGTTCGAGTGGGGCCATCGGGGGGCCGGGCCCGCCGATCTCGCCTACTCGATCCTGCTCACCGAGATCGGTGAGCCGCCGACCCCGCCCGTCTACCTGCGGTTCCGCGACGACATCGTGGCCGAGCTCCCGGTCCGTTCGTTCCGCCTCCCATCCGCAGTCGTCTGGGAGTGGATCACCGCCAACCGGTCGCTGGTGGAACACGAGTTGTTCGAGAAGATCCCTCCGCCTGATGCACCGGCCCCGGCTGGACCGGCCCTGGCCGTGACCGAGCCCGGCAGCGCACCCGAACCTGAAGCCGAGGCCGAGGCGATCAGCGACGCCAGCGGCAGCGCCGTCGTCCGAGCCTGCGAGCAGGCGTGGCGGGACATCCAGGCTCACCACGCCGACCTCCCCGACGTGGTTGTGATCCTCGGCAGCGGCGTCGAGCGGGGCCGGCTCGTCAAGCTCGGGCACTGGTGGGGCGGGCGGTGGCTCGCCGATGGCGAGGCGCGCGGCGAAGTGCTCCTCGCCGGCGAGGCCCTGCACCTCCCGCCCGAGCAGGTCTTCGAGGTGCTGCTCCACGAGGCCGCTCACGGGCTGAACGCGGCCCGCCGGATCCCCGACACGAGCCGAGGCGGCCGCTACCACAACCGGCGTTTCGCGGCGACCGCCAGCGAGGTGCTCCTGGAGGCCGAGGCCATGCCTCCGTACGGCTTCGCCGCCACCAAGCTCACCGTGGCGGCGAAGGAGCGTTACGCGCTCACGATCGAGCGGCTCGGTGACGCCATGCGCATCGCCCGCCAGATCGACCGGGGCGTGAAGCTGGGCGCCGACGCGGAAGGCGAGCTCGGTGCCGGCCGGGACCACGACGGACCGGACAGCGGGGAGCGGGGCCGGAAGGACGCCGTCACGGCCGTGTGCGGCTGTGGCCGGCGACTGCGGATGGCTCCGTCGGTGTGGGAGCAGGGGGCCGTCGCCTGTGGGCGTTGCGGGACGGCGTTCGAGGACGTAGCCGAACGGAGGGCAGAGCCGGAGGCGGGTGATCCGGTCGTTGACGACTCGTTCCTCGCCCGCCGTCGCGCCGTTCTCGATGCCGAGGCCACGGCCCGACGGGGCGGCTCGCCGGCCATACATGCCAGCGTCGTCCAAGCCCAGCGGGCCCGTCTGTCGGCCGCGCTGGCAGCCGAACCCGGCGGAGGCGGTGAGTCCGTGCGGCCGCTGCAGGACCGGCTGGACCGGATCGAGCGCTTGCTCGCCGCTGCGGACCTGAGGCGAGATCCAGGGATGCCCACGCCCGCCACGCCCTGGCAGCGCGACGGCGTGCGGGAACTGCTGCAGGCGGGTGCCGATCCCGATGACCTGGCCGCAGTGGGTCGCTGGTATGAGACGGTCGGTACGCCCACCGAGCAGCCCATGCCGCGGCACCCGGCCGGTGGCCAGGAGCGCACGGCCCTGGCCCGAGCGCTGCTCAAGGCGGACGGCACGATCACAGGGCCTTCTTTGCCGCTCGGAGACAGCGAGGTGGCGGCCGGCGACCGCATCGTCGCCACACGCGATGTCCCGGGCCTGGGTCTTGCCGCCGGCACTCCCGGAAAGGTCGAACGGGTCGACGAGGCGAACGACGAGGTCCGCATCGACTTCGCCACCTCCGGCCGCTTCGATCTCTCCGTCGGCGAGATGGCCGGCGCCGGCATCAGCCATGCCTACATCGATCACGAGGCGACCACCTCGCATCACTGCGACGTCACGGAGGCGATCGCCGTCGAGGCGAACCGCATCGAGCCGGGAGCGGGTTGGTGAGGGCCTCGTGGGGCCGCCGCCCGATCGACGCTGCGCTCGTCTACGCCCGCCGAGGTTGGGAGGTCTTCCCGTGCCACAGTCCTGCCAAGGGGCCGGCCCCGTGCACCTGTTGCCGGCCCGACTGCAGCTCGCCCGGCAAGCACCCCCGCGTGCGGGGTGGTCTCCAGGCCGCCACCCGCGACGAGGACGTGATCCGGAGGTGGTGGGCCGGCTGGCCAAACGCCAACGTCGCCATCCGCGCCGGCGCGCCGAGCGGGCTCGTCGTCGTCGACGTCGACCCCGACCACGGAGGCGACGCCAGCCTCGACCGACTGCTCGCCGACCGGGGACCGCTGCCCGACTGCCGGACCATCCGCACCGGGTCAGGCGGCCGCCACTTCTACTTCGCCCACCCCGGGCAGCCGGTCCCCAATGACGCCGGAAGGCGCCTGGGAGCGGGCCTCGACGTGCGCGGCGACGGCGGGTACGTCATCGCACCGCCCAGCCTGCACTCCAGCGGGCGCCGTTACGGAGTCGGCGCCCACGGCGGCGACATCCCGCCCCTGCCGGACTGGCTACTGCACATGTTGCGTCCACCGGAACCGGAGCGGCGGCCCGTCGTCCCGCAGGCCCGCGTGGGCGTCGACCACGGCGGAGCGTGGGCGCGCGCTGCGGTCGACGGCGAGCTGCAACAGCTGCGGAGTGCCACCCCGGGCATCCGCAACAGCACCCTCAACAGGGTCTCATTCCGGCTGGGCCAGATCATCGGCGCGGGACTCCTCGACCAGTCCGAGATCGAGCAGGCACTGCTCAATACCGCACAGGGGGTGGGCCTGGGCGAGCGGGAGGCCGTCCGCACGGTGCAATCCGGCCTGTCGGCAGGCGTCGAGCTGCCGCGTGGTCCGGAGCGTCATGCCGAACTCGAAGTGGAGCCGGCGGGTCCTGGGTTCGGGTGATCGGCGGCGGTATCCTTGGGCGAGCGTTCGAGAGGCCGCACCCGCCCCTCCTGCATGACCCAACCGCAGGAGGTTCAACGTGATGGATGCAACCACCCTCGACCGCATGGTCACCGACCTGCTCCTCGTCGAGACGAGCGAGGGCCTCGACCGCGTCGCTTCGGAACTGATGCGCCTGCACGGCTCGTGGGAGCGCGCCGGCGTGGCCGGCGACTCCATCGACTGGCTGGCCGGTTTGGTCACCGAGCTCGGCTGGTGGAGCGGCCGCCTCCTGGGCGGGGTGTCATTCGCCGAGTCTGCGCAGGGACTACCTGACGAGACGTCACGGCGTGACGTATCTTGACCGCGTGTCCACCCAGAAGGAGCCTTCCCAGCGTCGCGTGGAAGCCGCGGTCGAGGCCGCCCTCACCGCCGTCCTACCGGTGAACCTCGGCCGACAGCCAAGGCTCGTACGCGCCGTGATGGCCCAGCGTCTGGCAGCGGCGGCGACCCGCCTGTCGAGAGCTGAGGTCATGGCCGCCCGCGACCACGACGGCGCTACCTGGGACGATGTCGCCCAAGCATTCGACATCACTCGCCAGGCCGCCCATGAACGTTTCCGGACCGGACCCGACGGGCTCCACAGCCGCTACTTCAAGCGCCACGGCCCGACGTAGCTCGTGTTCGTTCTTGGGGGGGGGGTCTCCATGGCAATGGATCTCAGGCTCGCGTGACGTTCGACGAGGGATGCCGACCACAAGTATGCCGGTGGCGCACGCGCGACTCTTGCGGCCGAAACTGCGCTGGCGCACCGACGCCAGAAAGGGAAAATGTTCTTTTACAGAGAGTGACGAGCTACGACCCACGTGCGAGCCAAACGATCAAAGATGCCAACGTGCGCGCGCCGATACCGTTCAAGCCCTAGATCGAAAAGCTCACAAGGCGGGGCCGTCATCATCGCGGCCAGGATGTCATCGTGGTCCTGAAGCCGCTGATGCTCGCTTCGCAAGACACTGCATCCGACGGCGGCGCGGAGGAGGTGAGGTACTGCGGGAGGCCCTCCTTCGATCATGCGGTTGACGAGAAGTTTGCGGGGGACGACATGTTCGTGCTCAACCCTGTCTTCGGGTGTGGCCCTTGCCTCCCAAATCCCCACCGATACGAGCTTGGTTGCGAACTTCGACGGGCCCTCAGCCTCCGAAGCCTTCCAGCAAGTAAGCGACAGACACTCCCGAAGATGACTCGGATGGAGGTCGTCTCTTATCCGGAGAAGTGCCTGAGCTATTCGAATAGCTGACTCTTGACGCCGCTCCGCATCTGCACGTTGCACCCATGGCTTCTGCATCGCATCCGCGGTCCTACCACACGGCGCGATGGAAGCGATGGCCGAACCACCTAGGGCGTCCGCGTCGCACTCGAAGCGTTCAGGATCCACGACCACCGGCGTTTCACGCGGGCGCCGCCTCGGCGCGCATCGCCAGGTGACGGGCCGGTGTTGCGCCAGTTGCCAGCCGCGAGCGGCTCGGAGCATGGGGTTCCCAGGGTGTGACCGTAAGCTTCTGCTCAGCCCGGGGCCCGTCTGATGTAACAGCCCTGGCGTAGGTTTCTCACGACGCTCATCGAGAGTAGGGGTTGGCGTTGATCCGCCTCACCGTCGCCAAGTAGCAGGAGGAGCAGATGAAAGAGGACGTACTGGAGCAGGTCGTTGACGACTGCCTCCAGTTGATGGGGTACTTCACGATCCACAACGTCCGTTTCAAGCCGGCGCTCGATCATCCTGAGCACGTCTCCAACAAGGACTCGGTGCCGTCGGATGTGGACGTTGTCGGGTTCAACCCTGCGCTGCCACCGCCTCGTCGTGTGATGGTCGTTTCCTGAGCGAGGACGAGCAGGTGCTGACCGGCGTTCGTGCCGCCGGCCACGAACAGTGGGAGCGGCTCTGGACCGCGCTCGACCGCCTCTTGGCCGAAAGCAAGCCGGTTGAGTGGGTATCGCCAGAGAAACGGCCCGACGGAGTCATCGTGATGGGATGGCCCCAGTACTCCGAAGCCCTGACGGAGACGGTTGATGCCCTTGACGGCGTGGGTGCCATCTCCTCTTCCTTCGACTGGCCGGCATGGCACCGCTCCTGGCTCTCGTCCGGTCGAGGTGCAGCGGAGCTACGGGTCGGCCCCGCCAGCGACGCCGTCCGCTATATCACCTCCATCGTCCGAGGGGATCATTTTGCCGACGGCGCGCTGGGCGAAGCCATGCGGGAGGGAACGCTGCCGGCAGCAATGACGCGGCTGCGCGAGTGGTATGACAATGGGCGATTAGGCGATGACCGCGGCGCTGATGACATGCCGCCGGAGTTCACGGAGTTGACGCCCTGCGTCGACTGCGTCCACCGATACTTTGAGGAATATCTCCCTCCGACCTGTGACGCGTATCCGGACCCGCCCGGGATCCCGGAGGAGATCCTCCTCGGCGACGACCTGCACACGGCGCCTCGCGGCAACGAGGCCCTCGACGATCTTGGCCAGCCGATCATCTTCCTGAAGCACGAGCCATCCTGACCGGACCACCGAGCGGGCATTCTCCGGATGGCGCTCCGTCACTCGACCCCAAGCTCTGGAGCCGCTGAAGCGGATACCTCACTCGTAGCCGCCGCCTCCAAGGACGCTGCGGCTCGCCGGTACAGCCATCCTGCTTCCACGTCGGTTGGTCGGGGTCCGAGTATCCCCTCCACCTCGCTTTCGGCGGGCCTTTCCTCGGACGTCCCGAATCGCTCGAGATAGACCGCAGCATCCTCGACGGCGTTCCGCCACCGCTGAGCGGCGATGTAGCCGTCGGGTCGCCGGCCGACCGCGTCCAACAGGGCGCTCGGTGGATTCACCGTTGCCATCGTCCGCACCTTGAGCTCGGCCGTCCGCTCGGCGGAGCGCACAAGTTCGAGCCGCTCGACCTCGGCGTTGTGCTCGTCCAGGAACGCCCGCCGTGTCGCCCACTTCCGTCGGAGTGCGCTGACGCGCTGCTCGGTGGCCGCGATGGCGGTGTCGAGGATTGCCGCTTTCTGGCGACCGCTCTCGCCCCGGGAGCCGCCACCCGAGCCGAGCGCGTCCAGCCAGGCCTGCCGTCGGGTGCGCAGAGCGTCGAGCTGGCGGCTGGCGGCGGCCAGTGCCGGGTTGACGTCGGCAGGAGCGTCGGCGAGGATCCGCTGCAGGCCGCGGCGCTCCTCCGCGAGCTGGCGGAGGGTCCACCCGGAGAAGGCGCTGGCTACCGCGGATGCCGCATGATCGTCCTGGTGGACCAGTCGCTTGGCCCGCCTGCGTCCCATCGCCTCTGTCACGGTGTCGAGGCCGGTGGGTTCGCGGTCGTGGCCGCGGTGGGCGCTCTCGTCGTCGTGGAGGGCCGTGCCGTCGACGATGTAGAGGCGTGCCTGGTACCGGCCCCTCGTCAGCGCAACGTAGCCCTCCTCGAACGACGACTGGTCGCTGGCGTGGTAGAGGGTGCGGTCGAGGGTCGCACCCTGGACGCCATAGGTGGTCCGGGCGTATCCGTAGTCGAGGCCGCCCTCAGAGAGGTACGTAATGGGGAGGGTGATACGGCCCTCCTTGTGGAAGTCGACGACGAGAACCTCGCGGTCGGGGTCGACGGCGGCGACGACGCCGGCGCTGCCGTTCTTCACGAAGTCGCCGCTCGTGGACGTCAGCCGGCGGTCGTTGCGCTTGGCCACCACCCAGTCCCCGGTCGCGAACTCGCGCCGGCCCGCCCGCAGGATTTCGGTTCCGAGCCGGCCTTCCGTGGCGAAACGCCGCCGGGCGAGGTGGTTTAGCTCGCCACGCACGCGGTTGGGCCCGGCGATCATCGGGTCGTGACTCCCCGCCTCGGTTCCCTGCCACCACTCCTCGACGATGGCGTGATAACTCGCGGTTGCGTTGGGTGATTTCACGATTCGGCCGGTCTCCTCCAGGCGGGCCAGGGCGGCAGTCACCCCACCCTGTCGGAACTCCTCGACGGCCGCCCGCTCCGTCGGGTCGAGTTGACGGTTGTTGGCGATCAGCCGCACGACGCCGGCCTTTTCGTTTCGGGCGAAGGCGGTGAACAACCCTCCGGCGTCGACCGGGCCGTGCTGGTCGGGATCACCGATGAGCTTGATGGCCCCACCAGCAGCCTGGACGCGCAATGCGAGCGCGGCGAGGTCGCGTGTGCCGACCATGGACGCCTCGTCGACGAGGAGCACGGAGCCGTGAGGCAGGCCATGGCGGTCGATGTCGAGCATCAGACGGGCGATCGTGCGGGCGGGTGCACCGCTCAGCACCTGCAGGTTGGTGGCCGACTCGAGCTCGGCGGCGGCGGTGGCCGACAGGGCGCAGCCGACCACGGGTACCCCGGAGGAGACGAAGGCCTCGACGCAGGCGGCGGTGGCGTAGGTTTTGCCCGCACCGGGCCGGCCCGCGACGAGCTGGATCGCGGGCGCATCGCTGCTGCACACCCGGCGAACCATGTCGATCTGCTCGTCCGACAAGGACGGTCGTGCTGCCAGTGCCCGCTCGACGGCATCGCGACGGGCGACGGGCACCTCGTGGCCGAACCCCTCCGTCGTCCAGGCGATCAGGCTCCGCTCGAGCTCCAGCAGCTCTGGAGTCGTGAAGCGAGCAAGGTCCTGGCTTCGTTCCCGACAGCCGCCGCGGCGGTGGACCAGCTCGACATTGTTGGACCCCTGGGCGAGCGCTGCGACGTGGCGTGAGCTGATGAAGGCGTCGGTCAGCTCCTCGATGCGCGCCGCGCCGACCGCAGCCCCGGCGCGCTCCGAGATCGCCTCGATCACGTCCTTGCGACGGAAGGTGCTCGCCTGTGCGGTGAGGCCCTCAGGCCCCGCCAGGTCGGCGAAGAGGGCCGTGGCGTCCGGACTGCTCGCTGCCAGCTCCCGGCCGAAGCACGCCGAGACCTGCTCCGGGCCGAACCCCAGGCCTTCAGCCTCGGCGCGCCACCGGCCCTCGAGCGTCTCGGGGTCGACGCCGTACTCCTTGGCGCTTCGGGTGGCGAGAGTTGCCGACTGGTGCGCACGGGCCGAGGAGTAGCCGGCCTCGGCCACCATCTCCTCGATCTCATCGCGCCGTTTCGAGAAGGCGCGGATCACCGTATCGGGCACGCCTTCGATCTCGGCCCACCCGTTGCGGACCGGCTCCCAGCGGAGTCCGAGGCGGTGGCTGAGCAGGTGGCGCAGGTGCGCCTGGTACAAGAAGCCGGCAGGGCGGGCGTGGTCGAACAGGGGCCGGCCGTCGATTGCCTGCCAGGAACCCTCGATGGTGCGGGTCAGGTTGGCGGTGACCACGTGGGTGTGCAGCAGCGGGTCGCCCGCCCTGCTGGTCCGGTGGTCGAACGCAGCGGCCGCCACGCCGTCGGTCTCCACCTTGCCCCGGTCGCCCTTGCCGCGCCGGGCGTAGAGGGCGTGGTGCTCCACATAGTCGACGACCGCGTCGACGGCCTCACGGTGCGCCTGGCGGATCGACTGGCGCTGATCGGCGTCCCCCAGGGCCCACAGCAGGCTGACGCTCTTCGGCGGGCGAAGGGTCAGGTCGTAGCCGGGTCGGGCCTTGGCTGCCCGGTGGACGGCCTCGTAGCGCTCGACCTCGGCGCGCGGTACCAGCCAGGTTTCACCACGGTGGTCGGCACGGGGGACCTTGGTCCCAGTGAGGTAGCGGGACGGGCGGGAGTCCGGGGTCACCGCGGCTCGTTGCCCCGCCCAGAGCAACTGCCAGACCCGTCCTGAGGACACCTTGAGCCGCGCCGCCACCCGCGCCACATCCAGCGTGTCGCCGTCGAACAGGCTCGCCTGGTTGGGGCCGACAAGGCTCACTGCCCGGGGGGCGCCGGTGCGTGACCGAACGAGCCGCTCGCCCGTTTTCGGGTGCCGGCCGTCAAGAACCGCCCGGAAGTCCTCTGGCGCCACGGAGCCGCTCAGCCCCAACGTGTCGGCCAGCGACCCCACCCATCGGCCCTCCGACTCCCCACGACCGGTGTAGTAGTTCTCGGCCGAGGTGGCGACCTCGCCGATGTAGTACTCGGCCGCGTCGGGGCTCAGGCGACCGATGTTCAGCACTGCTGCGTCCCGCGAAACGCCTCCACATGGTCGATAGGTGCCTCCGAGACCCCGAACGCGACATCCGAAATCGTGACCCACGGAACCCCCCGCCCCGCCGTTATGGCG
>JBOGHR010000634.1:0-4791 GCA_050744905.1 Acidimicrobiales bacterium | reverse complement strand
CCGGTGCGCCTCTTCCGGCCGCCGGTGCGCCTCTTCCGGCCGCCGGTGCGCCTCTTCCGGCCGCCGGTGCGCCTCTTCCGGCCGCCGGTGCGCCTCTTCCGGCCGCCGGTGCACCGATACGGCGTAGTCGCCGCCCTCGGCCCACGGGCGGCGGTCCCAGGTGGCCCAGCGCTCGGACAACGCCAGGCCGGCGGCCCGGCAGTGCTCGTCGTAGTCGGCCAGGGCGTAGTGGCGGCCGAGCTGGTACCCGGCCACCAGGGCGCCGCCGGGGGCGAGGTGGCGGGCCAGGTTGGCCACCACCGCCGCCTCCGTCCCCGGCTCGACGAAGATCATCACGTTGCCGGCGGCGATCACCACGTCGAACGCCGCCAGGTCGGCCAGGTCGGCGGCGGCCAGGTCGGCGCAGCGCCAGTCGAGGTCGGGGGCCTTCGACCGGGCCAACTCGAGCATCTCGGCGTCCAGGTCGACCCCCACCACGTCGATGCCCCGGCGGGCCAGCTCGATCCCCACCCGCCCGGTGCCGCAGCCGGCGTCGAGCACGCAGCGGGGCCCGAGCGACTCCACGAACGACGCCTCCCCGTGGACGTCGTCCCCCGAGGCCGCATTCTCGGCGAAGCGGCGGTCGTAGTCGGCGGCCGGCGGGCGCTCGCCGGAGCGGAGCCAGCGGTTCACGGGGCGCTCACCGTGGAACGTTACGCCCGTGGGCCCAAGCGACGCCTTCTCAAGGCTCACCGGCGACCTCGACTACGCCATGCTGGTGGTCACCGCGTCCGACGGCCGGGAGCGGGCCGGCTGCCTGGTGGGCTTCTCCACCCAGTGCAGCTTCGACCCGCACCGCTACCTGGTGTGCATCTCGCGGGCGAACCACACGGCGGGCGTGGCGGCCGGTGCCGGCGTGGTGGCGGTCCACGCCCTGCCCGCCGAGCGGGCGGACCTGGCCCGGCTGTTCGGCGAGGAGACGGGCGACCGGACGGACAAGTTCGCCCGGGTGGCGTGGCGGCCCGGCCCGGGCGGCGCTCCCGTGCTCGACGGCTGCCCCTCGTGGTTCGCCGGCCGGGTGGTCGACCGGCTCGACCTGGGCGACCACACCGGGCTGCTGCTCGAGCCCGTCGAGGCGGCCCACGCCCCGGGCCTGCGCCCGCTGCTGTTCTCGGCGGTGAGGGACCTCGTCCCCGGCCACCGGCCCTGAGGCGCCGGGCATGGCCGGGGCCGGCGTGGGTAGAGCATCGCCATGCCGGCGCCCAGGGCCCGACCCCGCACGCTGGCGCTGGTCCTGGCCGGCGGTGCCGGCGGGCGCATGGGACCGCTCACCCGGCGGCGGGCCAAGCCGGCCCTGCCCTTCGGCGGCAGCCACCGCCTGATCGACTTCCCCCTGAGCAGCTGCGCCAACAGCGGGTTCAGCGACGTGTGGGTCGTCCAGCAATACCTGCCCCACGCCCTGGAGGACCACCTGTCCAACGGCCGCCCGTGGGACCTGGACCGCACCTCGGGCGGGCTGCTCCTGCTCCACCCGTTCACCGGTGGCGACGAGGGCGGCTTCCACCGGGGCAACGCCGACTCTCTGTGGCGCCACCGCCACCTCATCGCCGACCTCGACCCCGACGTGGTGCTGGTGCTGAGCGCCGACGCCGTCTACACCCTCGACTACCGCGACGTGGTCGACGCCCACCTGGCCCGCGACGCCGACGTCACCATGGCCACCACCCGGGTGGAGGAGCACGCCTCGCGCTTCGGGGTGGTGGGCGTCGACGGCGACGGCCGGGTCCGCGACTTCTGGTACAAGCCCGACGAGCCGCCGACCGACCTGGTGACCATGGAGGTGTTCGCCTACCGGCCGGCGGCGCTGGCCGGCACCCTGGAGCGCCTGGCGGACGAGGACGGCGGCCTGGAGGACTTCGGCGACGTCCTGCTCCCCGCCCTGGTGGCCGACGGGCGGGCGTTCGAGCACCGCGTCGAGGGCTACTGGCGGGACGTGGGCACGCCGGAGAGCTACTGGCGGGCGCACCGGGACCTGCTCGACGGCGTCACCGGGATCGACCTCGACGACCTTCGCTGGCCGGTGCGCACCAACGGCCGCCACCACGGGCCGGCCCGCCTCGGCCCCGGGGCGTCGGTGGAGGACGCGCTGGTGGGGGCGGGCTGCGTGGTCGAGGGGCGGGTGGTGCGCTCGGTCCTCTCGCCCGGGGTGGTGGTCGAGAAGGGGGCGGTGGTCGACTCCGCCGTGGTGCTCGACGAGGCGGTGGTGCGGGCCGGCGCCCGGGTGGAGCGGGCCGTGGTCGACCTCCACGCCGAGGTGCCGGCGGGCGCCGCCGTGGCCCCCGGCGGCGGAGCCGGGATCGCCGTGTTCGCCCCCGACGCCCCCGACCCCGAGGACCGGTCCTAGGCGCTGCACCACACTGTCGCCCGTGAAGACCGACGAGGAGCTGGAGACCGGCTACGGGCCGGCGACGCCGCCGGGCGACAACCTGTGCAACGACTACGTGCGGGGCCTGGCGACGTCGTTCCCGGCGCTGGCCGGGGCCCGGGGCGAGCGGTTGCGTGGCGACGACGAGCTGGGCCTGACGCTGACGGACGGGGGCGTCGACGCCATGTTCGCCAACGTCGCCGTGGCCGGGCGCCCCCTGGGCGAGGACGAGTGGCGGGAGGCGGGCGAGCGCATGCACGCCTTCTACGGCGGCCACCCCGGTGGGTCGTTCCTGGTGTTCTCGGCGTGGCCCACCCCGGACCTGGCCCCGCTGGGCTTCGGCCGGGTCGGTCACCCCCCGCTCATGGTGCGCATGCCCGGGCCCCTCGCCGTCGAGCCGGTGGCCGGCCTCGAGGTCCGCCCGGTGGCCGACGCCGCCGCCGCCGACGACTGGGAGCGGGTGCTGGTGGACGGCTACCCCGAGCCGGGGCTCCAGCCCGTGCAGCCCGGGTGCCTGCTGCCCGAGGCGGCGCTGTCCGTCGAGCGGTGGCGCCACTGGGTCGGCTACCTCGACGGCCGGGCGGTGGGCACGGCGTCGGCGTGGGTGGGCGACCACCACGTGGACGTGACCTTCGTCGCCACCCTGCCCGAGGCCCGGGGCCGGGGCGTCGGCCGGGCCCTGACGGCGACGGCCACCGGGGCGGCCGTCGGGCGGCCGGCCGTGCTCGTCTCCAGCGACCCCGGCCGCCCCGTCTACGAGCGCCTCGGCTACCGCGCCGTGCTGCGGTTCACCCTGTGGGCCGGCCACCGCCGGCCCTGAAGCGCCCGCCGCTGCGGTGGTCGGCGGCCCGCTCCGGCGACCGGGAGGCTCCGGTCGGGGCGGGTCCTCGGAACCCGATCCCGCCCGCGGCTATCCTGGCGAACTGATGTTCGCCTGGCTGGAGGACCTCGACCCCGAGCAGCGGGCGGCCGTGCTCCACGACGGCGGGCACCTCCTGGTCGTGGCCGGGGCGGGCAGCGGCAAGACCCGCACCCTGGCCTGCCGGGTCGCCCGCCTCCTGGCCGACGGCGCCCGGCCCGAGCGCATCCTGCTGCTCACCTTCTCCCGGCGGGCCGCCCGGGAGATGCTGGCCCGGGCCGGGCAGCTGGCCGGGGCGGCCGGCGCCCGGCGGGTGTGGGGCGGGACGTTCCACGCCGTGGGCAACCGGCTGCTGCGCCTGCACGGCGCCGCCGTCGGGCTCCGGCCCGGCTTCACCGTGCTCGACGCCGGCGACAACGCCGACCTCCTCGGCCTCGTGCGCGCCGAGCTGGGCCTGGGCGAGACCGGCCGCCGCTTCCCGAGGAAGGACACCCTGGCGGCGATGTACTCCCGGGTGGTCAACGCCCACCAGCCGCTGGCGGACGTGGTGGCGCGGTCGTTCGCCTGGTGCGGGGACGACCTCGACGGCATCCGGGCCGTGTTCGCCGCCTACGTCGAGCGCAAGCGGGCCCGCAACGTGGTGGACTACGACGACCTGCTCCTGTACTGGCGGGCGCTGGCGTCGTCCCCCACCGCCGGGCCGGTGCTGCGCTCGGCGTTCGACCACGTGCTGGTGGACGAGTACCAGGACACCAACGCCGTGCAGGCCGACATCGTGGCCGCCATGGCCGGGCCCGGGGTGCGGGTGTCGGCCGTGGGCGACGACGCCCAGGCCATCTACGGGTTCCGGTCCGGGTCGGCCCGCCACATGCTGGAGTTCCCCGAGCGCTTCGGCGGCGCCGAGGTGGTCGTGCTCGACCGCAACTACCGGTCCACGCCTCCCATCGTGGCCGCCGCCAACGCGGTGATCGCCGAGGCCGCCGCCGGGTTCGCCACCCGCCAGCGGGCCGTGCGCACCGGCGGTGCCCGACCGGTGCTGGCCACCTGCGCCGACGAGGCGGCCCAGTCCGCCCTGGTGTGCGACAGCGTGCTGGAGCACCGGGAGCGGGGCGTGCCCCTGCGCGCCCAGGCGGTGCTGTTCCGCACCGGCCACCACAGCGACGGCCTGGAGCTGGAGCTGGCCCGGCGCAACATCCCGTTCGTCAAGTACGGCGGCCTGCGGTTCCTGGAGGCGGCCCACGTCAAGGACGTCCTCGCCCTGCTGCGGGTCCTGGAGAACCCGAGCGACGAGCTGGCCTGGATGCGGGTGCTGGGGCTCCTGGAGGGCGTCGGCCCCGCCACCACCCGGCGCCTGATCGACGAGCTCGGCGTGGCCGAGGCGGCGGCGCTGGCCCGCCTGGTGGGCGACGGCTGCCCCCGGTTCCCGGCGGCGGCGGACGTCGACCTGGCCACCCTGCGCCCGGCGCTGGCGGCGTGCGCCGGCGGCGACCTCCCGCCCGCCGTCCAGGTCGAGCGCCTGGCCGAGGCG
>JBOGHR010000633.1:0-2648 GCA_050744905.1 Acidimicrobiales bacterium | reverse complement strand
GTCCTCCTCGGCCGGCAGCCGGGGAGGCCGCCTCCGGCGGCGGGAGCGGCCGCCGGCGTCGTTTGTCGTCGTTCGCTGGTCGCCCCGCCAGGGGTGGTGGGGGTCTGTGAGGGGCGCCGGCGGGGCCCGGGGTCGCTGATGGCGGTGCGGCCGGTGCTCCGGCTGCCCGCGCCGGTGCTGAAGGAGCGGGCGGCGGAGGTGGGGAAGGTGGACGAGGCGTGCCGGGCCCTGGCCGCCGACCTGGTGGACACCATGCGGGCGTCGCCAGCCTGCGTGGGCCTGGCCGCCCCCCAGATCGGGGTGGGCCTGCGGGCGTTCGCCATCGACGTGACCGGGCACCGCAAGGCCCGCTCCTGCCACGGCGAGGTCGTGCTGTTCGACCCCGAGGTCCTGGTCGCCTCCGACGCGGTGCACGGGCGGGAGGGCTGCATGAGCGTGCCCGACCTCACCGGCGACGTGGCCCGGGCCACCGAGGTGGTGGTGCGGGGCCTCACCGTCGAGGGCGGGGAGCGGGTCCTGCGCACCGACGCCTTCGAGGCCCGGGCCGTGCTGCACGAGATCGACCACCTCGACGGCCTGCTCTTCCTCGACCGGGTCGGCTCGGCCGCCGCCGTGTTCCGCCGCCGGGTCTACCGGTAGCGGACCACCCTCCGGGGGCCCGCACCCTCTACCGTCTGTACCGATGCCGTTCCCCCGGAGGCTGCTCAACGAGGGCGAGGACATCGTCCTCGACCTCCACCCCCACTGGTGGTTCTTCGTGAAGCCGGTGGTGGTGCTGGTGGGCGCCATCGCCGGCGCCGTGGCCCTGCGCGACGTCGACCCGGCCCGCATCGCCCTCCTGCTGGTGATCGTGGCCTCGGCGCTGTGGCTGGCCACCGTCTACGCCCGGTGGGCGACGACCCACGTGGTGGTCACCACCGACCGCCTGATCCACCGGACCGGGGTGCTGGGCAAGCAGGGCAAGGAGATCCCCCTGGAGCGGGTGAACGACATCGCCGTGAGCCAGACCCTCTTCGAGCGCCTCATCGGCTCGGGCGACGTGACCATCGAGTCGGCCGGCGAGCGGGGCCAGCAGGTCTTCACCGACATCGCCAAGCCCTTCCTGGTCCAGAACATCATCTACACCGAGATGGAGCGGGCGGGGGCGCGCGATGCCGCCCGGGCGGTGGGCGCCCGCGAGCTCTCCATCCCCGAGCAGATCGAAAAGCTCGACGAGCTGCGCCAGCGGGGCGTGATCACCCAGGCCGAGTTCGACGCCAAGAAGGCGCAGCTGCTCGACCGCATGTAGGGCGGCCCGGGGCGCCGGCCGATCAGCCGGGGAGGGACAGCGACCGCCGCTGGCCGGCCATCCGGCCGGAGCCGGGCCGGCGGGACCGGGCGGGGGCGGCCGGCCGGGAGTAGTAGGCGACGACGGGGGCGCCGCCGGCCACCGCCTCCTCCAGCACCTCCACGTCCTCGGCCAGGCGGTGCTCGTCGGTGGGGCCGTCGCTCACCACCGCCACCGGCAGGCCCAGCCCCGCCATCGACCGGCAGGCCCGGGCCAGCCGCCCGGCCCTCCGGTCCGGCGCGCCGGCCGGGGTGGGGAAGGGCAGGGCGAGGGCCAGGTCCCCGTCCTCGGCGCCCAGGTGGAGCACGTCCACCGCCCGGGCGCAGGCGCTCTCGTAGACGGCGGCCGTCGTGCGGGCCAGCGCCTGCTCGAGGGGCACGGCCGACGACGCCCACTGGCGCAGCGCCCAGGTGAGCGCGGTGCGGGCCTCGCCGTCCCCGGTCCCGAAGCGGTCCCGCCGCTCGGCCAGCCAGGCGCCCACCTCGTGGCGGCCCACCCCGTGGGAGGGGCCCAGCAGCAGGTCGACGAGGAGGCGGTCGAGCTCGTAGACGGGCAGCACGCGGGTGCCGAAGCCGACCACGGCCTGGGGCTGGCGCTCCTTGACGGCCTCGAAGGCCAGCACGTGGGCCGCCAGCAGGTGGTCGAGGCACCGGATGGTGGCGGCCACGTCCAGCCGCCGCCCGGGGGGGAGGTGCCCGCCCAGGTACGACCACAGGGCGGTGACGTTGAGCCGGTCGATCGTCACCCACTGGTGGGTGCGGCCGGCGAAGCGGTCGACGGCCGCCTCCACCCAGCGTCCGAAGCGCTCGGGAGAGTCGGGGCGGAGCCAGAAGTCGGCGCCCAGCCACGCCGGGTGGGCCAGGCGGTGCAGGGTGACCACGGGCTGGAGGCCGTGGTCGTGGCAGCTCTCCAGGAGCCGGCAGTAGTCGCCGAACGCCCGGCGGTCGAGGCTGCCGTCGAGCGGCTCGCAGCGGGCCCACTCCACGCTGACCCGGGCCGTGCGGCACCCCCGGGCGGCCGCCGCCGCCAGCTCGGACTCCCACCGCGGCCACGACGGGTTGAGGCCCCGGCTGGCCGGGGCCCGCCCCTCGGCCTCCCACCACGACCAGCTGTTGGCCGGCAGGCCCGGGCGGTTGTAGCCGCCCTCCTCCTCGAACCCCCCGACGGCCACCCCGAGGCGCAGCGGGCGCGCGCGGCCGGGGGCGACGGTCATGCCGAAGTGTGACACGCGCCACACCGTCCGTCCCCCCGCGCCGGCCGGCGGGTCGCTCCCGCCCTCCCCGTTGCCCGGGCCCGTCCGCTGCAACAGCCGG
Organism: Acidimicrobiales bacterium; assembly: GCA_050744905.1. Taxonomy (GTDB): domain Bacteria; phylum Actinomycetota; class Acidimicrobiia; order Acidimicrobiales; genus DATLFN01. The sequence continues at coordinate 8 of JBOGHR010000633.1, read as the reverse complement.
CCCCGGCG
>JBOGHR010000632.1:0-4061 GCA_050744905.1 Acidimicrobiales bacterium | reverse complement strand
TGCGCCGGGTGTGGGGCTTCATGATCGTGCTGACGTACTCCCGGCTGATGTTCCTTCGGCCGGTGCTGAGCATGGACCAGGCTTCCTGGGTCGAGTCCCACGTGCTGGCACTCGAGTTCTTCGGAGGTTATGTAGGTGATCGCTGTCAAGGGACGCTTCCAGCAAGGCGACCGGAGCGGCGTCGGCGATGTTCTGCCGATCATGGCCTCGCGCCCGAAGCACCGAGCCCTTCTCGACGAACCACAGGCCGACATGGCGTCACAGACCCGCGAGCTTGATGCTTCGAGCCTGTTCGGCGAGGACGGCAGACGCCCCATCGAGCTCCGCTACGAGCTCGTCGTCATCGACGGCGAAACGTTCGGGCAGCCCGATGAGCTCGTCTTCGCCGTCCGCGCTGTTTCTTCGGATGCTGGACTCGATGATCCAAGAACCGTCCTCGTGCCTGAGCTCGAGCCAGCAGCCGACTGCATTGCCGCTGGCGAGCTCAGCGTCGACGTAGTACTCCACGCGATCACCGGTGTCATACCGTCTCGCCGCCATGGCGATAGCGGCCGAGCGAACCGCGGGATCATGACGAAGGTCACCGGCCAAGTCGACGAGGCGCTGATTAACCCGAGCGAGCACAGCAACAATCGAAGAGGCGGCCTGACTCACGCGTAACCCAGCTCGACGGGATGTTTGTCCAGAAGAGGAATTATGGACGCGACCGTCGTCAAGAGACGTCCTCGGCGAGGCGGTCAAGCAGGCCGTCGAAGATCTTCTGCCGGCCGACCTGGCCCTTGGCGAGGGCGTCGTCGCGCTGGCGGAGAAGCGTCGGCTTGAACTCGATGGTGGTGACGAAGAACGAGCAGGACTCACAGATCGACTCGAAGTGGCAGTCCATCTCCACCGGCCGGGCGCAATAGCCGTTGCCGAGCATGCGGCGGTCCATCTCCCGGCGGAGCTTGGCCATCTCGCCGCCCTCGGCGTCGGCGGGCAGCGCCTTGGGCTGGTCATAGAGCGCCTCCACCTTCTCGCTCACGGCGAAGTACTCGTTCGCCACCGTCCGATCTGCGATGCGCGCGTACACGAGTGTCATGCGCAGGGATCGATGGCCGAGCAGGGCGGCGATGGCCTCGAGCGACATGCCCCGGTTGATCGCCTGGGTGGCCAGGGTGTGGCGGAGCTGATGGGGAGACGTGTGGCCGATCTCGGCCGTGCGGGCGACCTTGGCCACAGCGGCGTCGACGCGGGACTCGGCGATCTGACGACCCCGCTCGACGAACATGAGGTTGGAGCGCAGGTCCGCCGGGCGGACCGCCAACCACTGGTCGAGCAGCTCCTTGAGCTGGGGGTGCAGCGGGATGTAGCGGTCGTTGTGGAGCTTGCCGACCGGCACCCGCAGCCAGAAGGCGGAGCCGATCTGCACCACGGCATCGACCGTGAGGTTCAAGAACTCCCCCTTGCGCAGGCCGGTCCGGGCCAGGAACTCGACGGCCAAGCGGACAAAAGGATCGTCGTCGGTGCGGGCGGAGCGCAGGAGCTTGGCTGCGGCGGGGTCGTCGAGGAACCGGGGCAGGGGCTCGTCCTTGATGGGGAGGTCGCCGGAGAAGAGTGGCACCCGGGCGGGGACGTCCTCCCATCCCCACTCGATGATGCGTTCGAAGAAAAGGCGCACTGTTCCGAGCCGCTCACGGATCGTGTGGCGGTGGAGCCTGCCGCCCCGGGCCTCGGGACGGTCCGCCAGCCATGTCTTGTAGTCCTCCACGTGGCGTCGGGTCACGTCGGCGGCGGCCACGACCTCGTCGTCTCCGTCGAGCACGAAGCGGGCGAACTCTCGCATGGTGGCCTCGTGGCGCCGGGTGGTGCCCGGACGCAGGCTGAGGCCGACCTGTTCCACGTAGCGGGTCATCGTGTCGGCCAGCACCGGTGCGGCCTCCCGGATCGCAGCCCACTGGGCGACGCGCTCGGAGGCCTTGTCCAGAACGCGCTTGCGGGGGAGCTCGTCGGTGACGCCGGCGTGGAAGAGCGTGGCTTCGAGGCCGAACATGGCGGTGCGCAACGACCGGCGCGAACCGCGACCCAGGCGTTCCCCCGCGGCACACAACGACGTCCGGGAACGGTCCAGGTCGCCGTGGCTGAGGTCCTCCGGACGCCGCCCGCTGACAGCGCAGGCCTGGACGAGCGCCGTCCACTGCAGCCGGCGCGCTGTGATGCTGAAGCCCACGGCGGCGGCGGTGACGTGGAAGTGGGCGAAGAACTCCGGGTGGGCCCGAGCCACGACCCGTCCGAGCAGCGGTCGGTGGGCGACGACGTAATCGGAGGTCGGAACCAGGCGCTGGGTGCCGATCAGCCACGCCACGAACCGGCCGATCTTGACGTTGACGTCGAGCTGGTCGGCCAGCGCCATGGCCTCCCAGGTCGGGATGTCGCCGAACCGGGCGAAGAATGCTCGCGCCCCCCAAATGTCGGCGGGGTCGCCACGAAGGCCGGCGTCGTGCAGCGCCGCGCCATAGGCGTCGACGATCTCTTCCTGCGTGGCCGAGAGCTGGAATGGTTTGCCCTTGCCGGCGCCCCGCCTCGCCGCCGGCGCGACGTCGGCTGCCTGGCCCGCCCTCACAGCTCGTCGCCGATCGATTCGGCCTCGATCGCTTCTATGGCCCGGGTGTACTCGCCGGTGAGCCAGTCGTTGGACAGGTGCAGGTAGATCCGGGTGGACTCGATCGAGCGGTGGCCGGCCTGGGCCTGCACGGCCTCGAGGGCCATGCCCGCCTCACGCAGTCGGGTGAGACAGGTATGGCGTAGTTGGTGACACGTGAGGTGGTCGAGCCCGGCGCGCCGGCGGGCGCCTCGGATGATCTGGTCGAGACCGGTCGCCGACAGGGGTTGGCCTCGCCGCTGGCCTTTCAACGACAAGAAGACCTGAGTCGAGTTCGTTGGCGGCCGCTCGTCGTTGAAGTAGTCGGCCAGCGTGGTGAAGAACCTCACCGAGACCGGCACGACTCGTTGGTGGCCGCCCTTGCCGTCGGCGACGAAGACTCGGCGCTCGCCGGGCTGCAGGTCGGCGAGTCGCAGGCCGAGCACCTCGCAACGCCGGAGCGCACCGAGGACCATGGCGTCGACCATGGCCCGGTCGCGGCTGGTGCGAAGGGCGCCGAGCAGGGCGTTCACCTCGGCCGGGGCGAGTATGCGCGGCAGCGTGCGGGGAGCACGGACCAAGGGCACGCCGCGTGCGCCGGGACGAGCACTGGCCCGCCTGGTGGCCAGCCCTCGCGGCACCGGGTTGGCCGCCACGCCGGCGTCCCCTCTGGCCAGCAGATAGGCGAAGAGGCCGGAGAGGCTCGACAGCCGTCGTTTGATCGTCCTGGCTGCCAGGCCCGCCTCGCCGTCCTCCAGACGGACAACCTTCGGGCCATGCCGTGGGGCCCGCTGGGCCTTCATGAAGGCGAAGACGTCAGCCGTGGTCACCTCCGGTGGATCCTTGGCGACGATGGAGAAGAACACCTTCAAGTCGAACGCCACCGCCAGCAGCGTGTTCGGTCGGGCCCGGGCGCCGACGAAGGCGAGGTAGTCGTCGACGAGCGGATGGCCGAGCGTCACCTCCAGCTGATCGCCCTCGCTCACGGTCTCGATGAGGCACGGCTTCCAGGTCACGCGGCTCCTTGGTTCAGGTGGGTGCAGAGCATCGGCCACATCCCCGCCGAGCTGGTGGATGACCTGCATATCCTCGGTGCGCCGCAGAGAATCGTCCCGGACAACCTCAAGACCGGGGTGATCAAGGCGGACCTGTATGACCCGTTGATCAACAAGTCCTTCGGGGAGTTCGCCGCCCATTACGGATGTCTCGTGGACCCGGCCCGGAAGCTCAAGCCCCGGGACAAGGCCACCGTCGAGCGCCACGTGCCCTATGCCCGGGACTCCTTCCTCGCCGGCCGCTCCGGCGAGTTCGCCAGCTTGGCTGCCATGCAGGAAGACGCCGTCCGTTGGTCCCGTCGGGTGGCCAACCAGCGCCAGTGCCGGCCGCTGCTGCGCGTCGCCCCCCAGGTCGTCTTCGACGCCACCGAGCGCGACGCCCTGCTGGC
>JBOGHR010000631.1:0-1602 GCA_050744905.1 Acidimicrobiales bacterium | reverse complement strand
CCGCCCTCGACCCTCTCCAGAAGCAGCTCCTCAGCCTTCTCAAGGTCCCCAGGAGCGCCTACAGCACGGCTCCCCAGTCACCCCGAAAATCACGCTGAAGCGGTCAACCGACGTGCGGAACGTAGGCCGATGGGTTGACGTCCAACCAAATAGGCCCCTCTCGGCAGTACACCGAGGTGTCCATCATCCTGTCCCCATGGTCATCTTCAAGCGACCGCCCCATCTTCAGAGGATCAGCCCAGGAACGCCACCGGGCCCCCGCTCCGTTCCGGCGTCGGTTCGGCTGGATCTCACGGCCAGGTGCGTGGCGCCGCGCCGACCCACGCCACGCCGCCGATGCCGGGAGCGACCCATGACGACCGCACGAGTCCGCGCCGGTGTGCGGCTATGCCGCGACTCGCCCGGCTGGCTGGAAGCGCTACCAGTAGCTGCCGGCGGTCCTTACCGGGCGCCGCACCGGTGCCGAAGTCGGGCGGCTCGTCTAGGACCCGCGGCAGCGCGACGCTCGCGGGATGGGCGACGTCGAGGTGTCGGGGCTTCGGATCGGGTACGACCAGGAGGGGACGGGTCCGCCGCTCGTCCTGCTCCACGGCGGGTTCGGATTGGACCGCCGATCCTGGCGACGGCAGATCGAGGCCTTCTCGGACGCGTACACGGTGGTGGCGTGGGACGCGCCAGGGTGCGGACGATCATCGGATTCACTCCGACATTCCGCCTTCCCGACTACGCCGACTGCCTGGCTCGCTTCATCGACGAGCTCGGGCTCGTCCGGCCGAACGTCCTCGGCCTGTCCTTCGGCGCCGCCTTGGCACTCCAGCTGTTCGACCGGCGTCCTCAGCTCCCGCGGACCCTTGTCCTCGCCGGGGCATACGCCGGATGGGCGGGGTCGCTTCCGCCGGACGAGGTCGAGCGGCGACTTGCCCGTCTGGATGCCGACATGCGAAGACCGCCCGAGGAGTGGATCCAGAACTACGTCCCCGGGATGCTCACCCAGATGGCGCCGCCGGACATGGCGAACGAGGTGAAGCGGCTCATGTCCGCAGTTCGCCCGGCCGCCAACCAGACGATGCTGCGGGCGATGGCCGAAGCAGACCTCAGGGACGTGCTGCCCAGAGTCGATGTGCCGGCCCTCGTCGTCTGCGGTGATCAGGACGTGCGTTCACCCGTCGAGGTGGGCCGGGCGCTGCACGAGCGCATTCCGGGGTCACGCCTGGTGATCCTGCCCAACGCGGGGCACCTCAGCAACATCGAAGCCGCCGAGCCGTTCAACGGCGAAGTCCTGTCGTTCCTCGAGTCAACGGAGCTCGAGTAACCGGACAGAACCGTTCTGCGCCCCGCCGCACGGTGCCCGGCCGGTTAGGGACTGCGAATGAACTACGGGAGTGAAGAGGCGACGCCGGTCTGCCTGCGCGGTCGGGAGAAGTCGTTGCCAGTGAAACGTTCCTGGCCTAATCGAAGCAGACGGCGTCGCCTCTTCCGAGCAGGTAGTTCATTCGCAGGCCCTTACGTTAGGGTCCCCCGCCAAGTAAGTCGCGCGATGTAGCCTGCGGGTGTGGAGCTGCCGGTCGAGGGGCTGCGGACGTTCTTCGAAGAGGTGAGCCC
>JBOGHR010000630.1:0-3945 GCA_050744905.1 Acidimicrobiales bacterium | reverse complement strand
CCTCCGGCTCGCCGAGCAACCTCTGGTTGCGAAGGCGATCCTCCTCACAGGATGTCGGCGTCGGAGGGGTGGGTGCTGCACTCCACGCCCAGCTCGCGGGCCAGGGCGGCGAGGTCGGCGCCGAGGCCGGGCCCGTCGACCCCCGGGGGCAGGGCGACCTCCAGGATCATGGCGTAGACGGGATGGGCGGGCTCGCCGATGACGCGGGTGGTCAGGTCCACCACGTTGACCCCCCGGGAGGCCAGCAGCGACGTGAACCGGTGGACGATGCCGGGCCGGTCGGCGCCGTAGACGGCCACCGACCAGGGCTCCCCCCCGGGGGGCGGCGGCACGTCGTCGCCGACGGGGCGCACGTGCACCACCAGGCCCAGGTCGGCGGCCGGCCCCGCCAGGGCCTTCTCCAGGGTGTCGGCGTCGAGGCCCTCGGGGCCGGCTACCACCAGCATGATGGCGAACTGGCCCCGCAGGATCGTCATCGACGAGTCCTCCAGGTTGCACCCGGAGTCCACCAGCGCACCGGTCACGGCGGCCACGATGCCGGGGCGGTCGGCGCCGACGGCGCTCAGGGCGAAGTGGGGCACGGTCGGACCTGTCTAGGCGTCGAGCCGGTCGTGGAGGTAGTCGTCGTAGGCCGACAGGTCGAGCAGCCCGTGGCCCGAGTACCCGAACAGGATGACCCGCTCGACCCCCTCCTCCTTGGCCGCCAGCGCCTCGTCGACCACCGCCCGGATGGCGTGGCTGGTCTCGGGGGAGGCGATGGTGCCCTGGGTGCGGGCGAACTGCACGGCCGCCTCGAAGACCTTGGCCTGCGGGTAGGCCACCGCCTCCATGCGACCGCTGCGCACCAGGTTGGAGATGATCGGGGCGTCGCCGTGGTAGCGCAGGCCGCCGGCGTGGATGGATGGCGGCACGAAGTCGTGGCCGAGGGTGTACATGGACAGCAGGGGCGTCGTGCCGGCGGTGTCGCCGTAGTCGTAGTCGAAGCGCCCGGTGGTGAGGGTGGGGCACGACGACGGCTCGACCGCCACCAGGCGCACCCCCTCGTCGGCCACGAACGGCAGGGAGAGCCCGCCCAGGTTGGAGCCCCCGCCGCACGAGCCGATCACCACGTCGGGGCGCTCCTCGCCGGCCAGGGCCAGCTGCTCCCTGGCCTCCAGGCCGATGACCGTCTGGTGCAGCAGCACGTGGTTGAGCACCGAGCCCAGGGCGTAGTGGGTGTCGGGCCGGGAGGCGGCGTCGGCCACCGCGTCGCTGATGGCTGAGCCGAGGCTGCCGGGGTGGTCGGGGTCGGCCACCGGCGACGGCACCACCCGGCCGCCCCAGGTCTCGATCATCACCCGGCGGTACGGCTTCTGGTCGTACGACGCCCGGACCATGTACACCATGGTCTCCAGGCCGAACAATGCGCCGGCGAAGGCCAGGGCGCTCCCCCACTGCCCGGCGCCCGTCTCGGTGGCCAGGCGGGTGGTGCCCTCGGCCTTGTTGTAGAAGGCCTGGGGGACGGCGGTGTTGGGCTTGTGCGAGCCGGCCGGCGACACCGACTCGTCCTTGAAGTAGATGCGGGCAGGGGTCCCGAGCGCCCCCTCCAGGCGCGTGGCCCGCACGAGGGGGGTGGGCCGCCACAGGCGCAGGACGTCCAGCACCTCGCCGGGCACGTCCACCCACGGCTCGGCCGACGCCTCCTGGCCGATCAGCGCCATGGGGAACAGCGGCGCCAGGTCGTCGGGGCCCACCGGCTGGCGCGTCGCCGGGTGCAGGGGCGGGTCCAGCGGCGTGGGGAGGCTCGGGACCACGTTGAACCAGGCCTCCGGGACCCGGTCGGGCGGCAGCGTCCAGCGCATGGTGTCTCCTCTCCCGCGGCGGCTGCCGGCGATCCTACGACGGGCCCGCTGGCGGAGACCCCTGGACACCGGCCCCGCCGGGGCGTATGCCTGCACCATGGACGAACCGACCGCCCGGGTGCGCATGGTGGACGGCAGGCCGGTGGTGGAGGTCGACATCTCCCCGCCGGCCGACCCCGACGTGCTGGTCCCCCTCAGCCCGGCCGACGAGGGCGACGACGTGGCCAACCCGCCCCGGAGCCAGCCCGAGCGCTGGATCGGCCTGGCCGGCGGCTGACGGGAACCTACGCCCAGCCCAGCTCGTCGAGGCGGTGGTCGTCGATGCCGAAGTGGTGGGCCACCTCGTGGACGACGGTGATCCGCACCTGCTCGACGACCTCCCGCTCGTCGTCGCACGCCGCGCAGATGGCGCGCCGGAAGATGGTGATGCGGTCGGGCAGGGCGAAGCCTCCGTACTCGTAGCGCTCGGTGAGCGGGATGCCCTCGTAGAGCCCGAGCAGCCCGCGGGGGGGCGAGGCGTCGTCCACCACCACGGCGACGTTCTCCATGAGCCGGCCCAGCTCGGTGGGCAGCCCGTCGAGGGCGTCCTCGACCAGCCCGCGGAACCGCTCGGGGGCGACGTCGATCACGCCCGGCGGCTCACGCCAGCTTGCCGGCGATGCTGCCGGCCGCCCGCAGGGCGGTCCCGTCGGCGCCCTGCGTGCTCCACGCGAACGACGGGCGGCGCACCGCCTCGTCCACCAGGTCGTCGAGCAGCCGGCGGAACGGCACGGCGGGGTCGACCCACAGGTAGCGGGCCAGCGAGCCCGGGATGGTGTTGATCTCGTTGACGTACAGCTCCTCGGCCCCCTCGCCGGCGGCCAGGAAGTCGATGCGGGCCACGCCCCTCAACCCCACCAGGGCGGCGACGGCCCGGGCCATGTCCCGCAGTCGCTCGGCCGCCGGGCCGGGGATCGCAGCGGGCAGCTCCCGCGGGGCGCTGGCCATGCCCTCGCCGCCCAGGTACTTGTCGCCGTAGCCGAGGATGTCGCCGCCGCCCGCCCGCAGCGGGCGCTCGATGTTCGACAGCGCCAGCTCCGGCCAGGAGCGCACGGCCAGGTTGAGGTCGTGGGCGTCGTGGCGGTAGGGCTCGACCACGGCGCCGGCCCGCAGGTGGGGGCCGGCCCCGAGGAGGGCCACCGCCGTCGCCGCGTCCTTCACGACCTGGATGCCGATCGAGCTGCCCCCGAAGCGGGGCTTGACGATGCACGGCCCGTCCCACGGCACCGTGGTCGACGGCGTCAGCGGCAGGCGGGGCAGGCAGGGCAGGCCGGCGGCGGCCACCACGGCGCCGAAGGCCAGCTTGTCCATGCCGAGGGCGGCGCCGGCCACACCGGGGCCGGTGTAGGCGACGCCCGCCAGGTCGAGCGCGGCCTGCACGCTGCCGTCCTCCCCGGGCCCGCCGTGGCAGCAGTTCACCACGGCGGAGAGGTCCAGCGGCCGGCGCCTGCCGAGCAGCCCCTCGCCCGCCTGGAGGCGCAGGAGGGCGGCCTTGCGGGGAACGCCGTCGGCGAAGTCGGGCGCCTCCAGGCCACCGTCGACCTCCCAGAAGCGCCCGTCCTTGGACCAGTACACGCACGTGGCGTCGCCCAGGGCCCGGGCCGCCTGGAGGCCGGTGAGGACGCTCACGTCGTGCTCGGGGGACGGGCCTCCGAAGAGGACGGCGGGCTTGGGCACGGGTCGGGCGCTCCTCGGTGGCGGTGGCGGGGGGACGGGTCAGGGGTAGTGGTCGGGCAGGTCGTTCTCGTACAGGACGGCGTCGCCCTCGCCGACGTGGCCCCGTACCCAGGCCACAGCCTGGTCTCTCGTCTCCACCGGCACCACTCGGGCGCCGCCGCCCGCCGCCCCCTCCAGCAGCGCCCTGCGGTTGGTGTGCCCCACCACCACCAGGTGGGTGGCCACGGCAGCGGCGGCCGCGGCGAAGCGGGCGTTCTCCTCGTGCTGGCGGGGCCCGAGCTCGACCATGCCGGGCGTGACGACCACCCGCCGCCGGCCCGCCGAGCCGTGGCGGGCCAGGGCCTCCAGGGCGGCGGCGGCGCCCGCCGGGTTGGCGTTGTACGTGTCG
>JBOGHR010000629.1:0-1859 GCA_050744905.1 Acidimicrobiales bacterium | reverse complement strand
CCCCCCGGCCCCCTCCCGTCCATCGTGCCGAGTTGGATCGAGGAGTGAGCGAAGCGAACGAATGAGGTCGACCTCCTACGGCCCCACCCGGGAGCGGGTGGCGCTCAGGGCCTCCAGCCCGACGGTGCGGGTGACATGGAGGGCCTCGAGGAAGCGCCGGTCGTGGGTGACGACGAGCAGCGTCCCCTCGAAGGCGCCGAGGGCGTCCTCCAGCTGCTCGATGGCGGGGAGGTCGAGGTGGTTGGTCGGCTCGTCGAGCACCAGGCAGTTGACCCCCCGGGCCATGAGGGTGGCGAGTATGGCCCGGCTGCGCTCGCCGGGCGACAGCTCGGCGGCGGGCCGGTCCACGTCGCCGGCGCCCAGGGCGAACTTGGCCAGCAACGAGCGGCCGTCGGGCACCGGCAGGCCGGTGGCGGCGAGGAAGGCGCCGAGCAGGGTCTCCCCGCCGGCCGGCGCCCCCCGGGACTGGTCCATGGCTCCCACCACCACGCCCGGTCCGAGCCAGCGGGCGCCGGCGGCCAGCGGGACCTCGCCGAGCAGCGCCCGCAGCAGCGTGGTCTTGCCGCTCCCGTTGGGCCCGAGCACGGCGACGCGCTCCTGCCAGCGCACCTCGAGGTCGACGGGGCCCAGGGTGAAGCCGCCCCGCTCCACCACCGCGCCGTCCAGGCGGGCCACGACGTCGCCGCTGCGGGCCGACGGCGCCAGGCTGAGCCGGAGCTGCCAGCCCTCCCAGGGCTTGTCGACCTCCTCCAGCCGCTCCAGCCGCCTCTCGGTGGCCCGCAGCTTCGACGCCTGCTTCTCGGTGCGGTTCTTGGCGAACCCCCGCTGCGCCCTGTCGTCGTCCTTGGGGTCGCGCTTGGCCCGGGCGACGCCCTGGTGGGCCCACTGGCGCTGGGTGCGGGCCCGGTCGGCCAGCTCCCGCCGCTGCGCCTGGTTCCTGCCGTACGCCGCGTACTGCTGGGCGCGGGCCAGCCGGCGGGCGGCCACGTAGTCGCTCCAGCCCCCGGCGTACTCCACGGCGCGACGGTCGTGCTCGCCCAGCTCCACGATCCGCTCCACGGTCCGGTCGAGGAACGCCCGGTCGTGCGACACCAGGGCGACGCCGCCGGCCAGCCCGTCGAGGAAGCCCTCCAGCTGGTCGAGGCCGGCGAAGTCGAGGTTGTTGGTGGGCTCGTCGAGGAGGAACACGTCGAAGCGGGCCAGCAGCACGGCAGCCAGCGCCGCCCGGGCCGCCTGGCCGCCGGACAGAGCGCCCACCTCGATGTCGAGGCGGTCGGCCGGCAGCCCCACGCCGGCCACCACGTCGCCGGCCCGGGCGTCGAGGTCCCCTCCCCCCAGGGCGAGGAAGCGCTCCAGCGCCTCCGAGTAGGCGTCGACGGCGGCCGGGTCGGCGGCCATGGCCTCGGTGAGGCGGTCCAGCTCGGCGCCGGCCGCCGCCACGCCCGTGCGCCGGGCCAGGTAGGCCCGCAGCGTCTCGCCCGGCCGGGCGTCCGGCTCCTGGGGGAGGTACCCGACCGTGAGGGTGGCCAGCGCCCGCTCCACCCGGCCGCCGTCGGGCTCCTCCAAGCCGGCGAGCACTCGCAGGAGCGTCGACTTGCCCACCCCGTTGGGCCCCACGATGCCGATGCGGCTGCGCGGCCCCACGGTCAGCGACACGGCGTCGAGCACGGTGCGGCCGCCGCGGAGGCGCGTGACGGCGGAGGCGGTCAGCATCGGGATGAAGGCTACGGCGCGGCGATCAGCCGCCCGCCCGCTCCCAGCCCGGGTTCACCGGCCCCACCCCCGCCCCCAGGCCGACGCCGGCGGCGATGGCCCGCCGGCAGAAGTGGCGGGCGGCGACGCAGGCGTCGGGCGGGTCC
>JBOGHR010000628.1:0-1924 GCA_050744905.1 Acidimicrobiales bacterium | reverse complement strand
GTCGGGGCGTGCGCCTACGGCGACGACGACGCCCCGGCGCCGGGCGCGGCCGACGAGCTGCGCATCGGCGTGGTGGCGCCGTTCTCGGGGATCGGCGCCTTCCTGGGCGACATCGTGGACCGCTCGCTCGACGCCGCCGTCCGCCACGTCAACGCCACCGGCGGGGTGGGCGGGCGCAAGGTGGCCCTGGTCAAGCGGGACACCGGCATCGACCCGTCGGCCGGCCCCCGGGTGTACGCCGACCTCGCCGGCCGGGGCGTGGCCGCCATCCTGTGGTGCGGCGCGGTGGGGTTCAGCCAGGTCCTGCCCCAGGTGCGGCGCGACTCGATGCCCCTGGTGGCGGTGTTCAACGACCCCTACTCGGCCGGCCACCTCCACCCGGGCGGGGACCGGGCCGGGCGCTCGGTGTTCCAGGTCCTGCTGCCCGACCGCTTCGCCAAGGAGGCGCTGGCCGCCTACGCCGCCGCCGACCGCGGCTACCGCACGGCCGCCTACCTGTACGACTCGCTGATCGACCCCGGCGCCTCCGCCCGCCGCCGGTTCGAGCGGGCGTTCCGCGCCGCGGGCATGGAGGTGACCGGCGTGGAGTCGTTCTCGCTGCTCGACACCGACTTCGGCCCCCAGCTCCAGCGGCTGCGCGACGGCCGGCCCGAGGTCCTCTACGTCGACGGCGTCAACACCAGCACCGCCGGGGTGGTGTCCCAGCTGGCCGACCTGGGCGCCGCCTACGTCGACACGCCGGCGGCCAAGGCCGGCCCGTGGCGCCCCCACGTGTTCGGCTCGCCGGCCGGCGCCGGGGACCGGAGCTGGGTGGAGCTGGCCGGCGACAAGGCCCGGGTGGGCACCGCCACCGCCTGGCACGTGGGCGGGCTGGTGTACCTGCCGTCGTTCGCCATCGGCGACTGGATGCGCCGCCACCTGGGCCGGGAGCCGACGGGCGGCGAGGAGGCGGCGCCCGACGCCCTGGGGGCGGTGCTGGCCGGCATCCGCAAGGCGGGCACCTCCGATCACGCCCGCGTGGTGGAGGGGATGGAGACGGCCGGCCCGGTGACCTTCGCCTCGCTCGAGTTCCGGTTCACCGCCGACCGCCACCTGTCGCGGACCCCTGACGACGTGGTGGTCCTGGTGATGGAGCGGGGCGCCGAGGGCCCGGTGCCCACCACCCCGGCCTACTCGCTGGGCCGGGAGTGGGCGGAGGGCGGGGCGTTCGCCCGGGTGCCGGCCGGGCCCACCCAGCTCGTCCGCCCCACCCTGGAGGCCAACCGCCGGGCCCACCCGGCGGTGATGGCCCGGGTTGTCGGCGAGGGCTACGGCACCCACTGCACGGCCCGGTGCCCGGTCCACTGAGCCCCCGCCCGGGGCGGCCGACGAGAGGTGCGCCACCCCCCGGGACCGTCGTCGCGCCGGAACGGCCGGCCCGGTGACCGACGTCGTGCAGGTCGTCGTCTCGACGGCCACCGTCGGGTCGGCGCTGGCCCTGGTCGCCCTGGGCTACGGGGTGGTGTACGCCGCCACCGGCACCGTCAACTTCGCCCAGGGGCCGCTGCTGGTCGTGGCCGGCTACGGCGCCTACGCCCTGACCCGGGCCGGCCTGCCCCTGGTGGCGGCGTTCCCCCTGGTGGTGGCGGGGACGGCGGCGGCCGGAGCGGTGGTCGAGGTGGTGGCGCTGCGGCCCCTGCGCCGGGGCGGGATGCCGCCCGACGTGGGCGCCCTCCTCACCACGTTCGCCGTGGGGCTGGTGGCCGTCGACCTCGTCCGCCTCCTGGTCGACGCCTCCCCCCATCCCCTCCCCCCGCTGGTGGGCTCGGTCCTCGGGTGGCGGGTGGCCCGGCCGGCGGGGGTGGCGGTGACCCCGGCCGACGTGGTCCTGGTGGCGGCGACGGCCGCCCTCGTCGCCGGGGCCGACGCCGTGCAGCGGCGCACC
>JBOGHR010000627.1:0-4818 GCA_050744905.1 Acidimicrobiales bacterium | reverse complement strand
ACGCAGGGCCAGCCCGGGGCCGAGGGGCCGGTCCCGCCCCGTGGTGCGGCCCTTGGGGCCGGCCCGGGCCGACGCCACGCGCCGCCAGGCGTCGTCGCCGGCGAAGGCGATGGTGCGGCCGGCGGCGGCCACGTCGGCCATGAGGGCGTCGGCGTCGGCGTAGCCGAGGGCGGCGGCCACCCCGTCCTGCTCCTGGAGCAGCAGCCGGTCGAGGGCCTTGCCCGTCCGGCGGTGCAGCTCGACCCGCACGGACAGCACGACGTCGTGGGCGACGAGCAGCGCCTCCACGTCGGGGTCGACCACCGGCGTGGCCAGGGCGGCGGCCCGCAGGGCGTGGACGTCGCGGAGCCCGCCGCGGCCCTCCTTCAGCTCGGGCTCGAGGAGGAACGCCACCTCGCCGAAGCGGGCGTGGCGCTCGACCACCGCCGCCGCCAGCGCGGGCAGGACGCGCCCCGCCCGCCTGGCCCACTGGCGGCGGGCCCGCTCGACCAGGTCGGCCGCCAGCCCGGCGTCGCCGGCGACCAACCGGGCGTCGAGCAGGCCCAGGGCGGCCTTGAGGTCGTCGTCGGCCACCGCCAGGGCCTCCTTGACGGTGCGGACGCTGTGGTCGAGGCCGACGCCGGCGTCCCACACCGGGTACCAGATCCGCTCGGCCACGGCCCGAACGGCCCGGCGGCCGCCGTCGTGGACGAGCACGACGTCGAGGTCGCTGAAGGGGCACAGCTCCCGCCGGCCGTAGCCGCCCACCGCCACCAGCGCCAGGCCGTGCTCGTCGCCGAGCAGGGCGGCCATCCACCGGTCGGCGGCGTCGGCGTGGTCGCGGCAGAAGGCGGGCCCGTGGGGCCCGCCCTCGGCCAGCAGCGAGGCCCGGTCAGAGAGCGTCGGGACCCATCTCCCCGGTCCTGATGCGCACCAGGCTGTCCACCTCGGTGACCCACACCTTGCCGTCGCCGATCTTGTCGGTGCGGGCGGCGGACACGATGGCGTCGACCACCCGGCCGGCGTCGGCGTCGTCCACCAGGATCTCCACCCGGACCTTGGGCACGAAGTCCACCGTGTACTCGGCGCCCCGGTACACCTCGGTGTGGCCCCGCTGGCGCCCGAAGCCCTGGACCTCCGACACCGTCATGCCCTGCACGTCCAGCGCCTTGAGGGCGTCCTTCACGTCGTCGAGCTTGAACGGCTTGACGATGGCCGTCACGAGCTTCATGAGCCGATCCTCCCCATGGAACCGAAGTCGCCGAGGTTGTACGCCGATTCGGCGTGCTGGGTGGTGTCGAGCCCGGCCGCCTCCTCGTCAGGGGGCACCCGCAACCCCACGGTGGCGTCCACCGCCTTGGCCAGCACCAGGGACACGACGCCCGAGAACACGATGGTGGCGACGATCGCCACCAGCTGGTCGGCCAGCAGGGCGGCGCCCCCCCCGAAGAACACCCCGTCCGCGCCACCGGCGTTGACGGCGGTGTCGGCGAAGAACCCGAGGAGCACGGCCCCGATGATCCCACCGACGAGGTGGACGGCCACCACGTCGAGCGAGTCGTCGTAGCCCAACCGGAACTTGACCTGGATGGCCATGAGGCACACCATGCCGGCGACGAAGCCGATGAACACCGGCGCCAGGCCCCCGACGAAGCCGGCGCACGGGGTGATGGCCACCAGGCCGGCCACCGCCCCCGAGGCGGCGCCCAGGGTGGTGGCCTTGCCGTCCTTGAGCCGCTCGGCCAGGACCCAGCCCAGCATGCCGGCGGCGGCGGCCAGGTGGGTGTTGATCAGTGCCTGGCCGGCCACCTGGCCCGCCCCCAGGGCGGAGCCGGCGTTGAAGCCGAACCAGCCGAACCACAGCATGCCGGTGCCGAGCAGGGTCAGCGGCAGGGAGTGGGGGGGCATGGCCTCCCGGGGCCAGCCCCGCCGCTTGCCGAGGACGACCACCACGGCCAGGGCGGCGATGCCGGCGTTGATGTGGACGACCGTCCCCCCGGCGAAGTCCAGCGCGCCCCGCTCGAAGAGCCAGCCGGTTGGGCTGAACACCCAGTGGGCCACGGGCGAGTACACCAGCACGACCCACAGGCCGAGGAACAGCGCCCACCCGGCGAACTTCATCCGGTCGGCGGTGGCGCCGGTGTTGAGGGCGGGAGTGATGACGGCGAACATCATCTGGTAGGCGGCGAACACGATGGGGGGGATGGTGAGGGCGAGCCCGTCGACGTAGCCGGGCAGGACGAGCGCGGCGTCGCCCAGGTTCTTCAGGCCGGCGAAGTCGAGGTTGCCGATGAAGCCGCCGCCGTCGCCGAAGGCGATGCTGAACCCGACCACGGCCCACAGCACGCTCACGAGGCCCATGGAGAAGAAGTTCTGCATGAGCATGCCCAGCACGTTCTTGGACCGGACCATGCCGGCGTAGAAGAACGCCAGGCCCGGGGTCATGAACAGCACCACGGCCGCAGACGTCAGCACCCACGCGGTGTTCCCGCTGTCGATCTCCATCGGCCTCTCCCCCTCCGCCCCGCGGCTCGGGGCCGGACGGAAGCATTGCGAAAGGTTGTTTCCCGCCCGTTCCCCGGACGTTTCCGCTCCGTGAACGGCCGACGGCCCGCGTCAGCCGACCGCCTTGGCCGCCTCCCGGGCGGCGACCAGGATCGGGTCCCACACCGGCGCGAAGGGCGGTGCGTAGGACAGGTCGAGGTCGATCACCTCGTGGACGGTGAGCCCGGCGGCGACGGCGGTGGCGACCACGTCGATGCGCTTGGCGGCGCCCTCGGAGCCGATGACCTGCGCTCCCAGCAGCCGGCCGGAGCCCCGCTCGGCCACCATCTTCACGGTGATGTCGCCCGCCCCCGGGAAGTAGCCGGCGCGGGTGCGGGCCGTGATGCGCACCGCCTCCCAGCCCAGCCCGGCGGCGGCCGCCTCGCGCTCGCTCAGCCCGGTGCGGGCCACCTCGGTCGAGCAGATCCGGGTCACGGCGGTGCCGACCACGCCCGGGAAGGTGGCGTAGCCTCCCCCCAGGTTCACCCCCGCCACCCGTCCCTGCTTGTTGGCCACCGTGCCCAGGGGCAGGTGGACGGGCGCCCGCGACACCAGGTGGAACGACTGGCAGCAGTCGCCGGCCGCCCACACGCCGTCGGCCGACGTGCGCTGGCGGGGGTCGACGACCACCGCCCCCTTCACGCCCGTCTCGACGCCGGCGCCCGCCGCCAGGGTGGCTTCGGGCGCCACCCCGAGGCCGAGCACGACGAGGTCGGCGGCCAGGCGCCCGTCGGCGGTGTGGACGCCGCCCGGCTCGAACCCGGTGACCGCCACCCCGGTGGTCACCACGACGCCGAAGCGGCGCATCGCCTCGCCCACCATGGCGCCCATGTCGTGGTCGAGGGTGCCCATCACCTCGGGCGCCTGCTCCACCACCGTGACGGTGCGGCACCCCCGGCGGACGAACGCCTCGGCCATCTCCAGGCCGATGTAGCCGCCGCCGACCACGACCACGTCGCGCACGTCCCTCCGCCCGACCGCCGCCAGCAGCCGGGCGGCGTCCTCCAGGTTCTGCACGCCGTGGACGGCGGCGTCGCCGATGCCGGGCAGGTCGGGGCGCACGGGCACGGCGCCGGTGGCCAGGTGCAGGTGGTCGAAGCCGAGGGAGAACGTCCGGCCGTGGCCGTGGTCGCGCACCTCCACCCGGCCGGCGTCGAGGTCGACGGCGACGGCCTCGTGGCCGGTGCGGACGTCGATGTGGAGCCGGTCGCGGAACGCCTGCGGGTCGCGGGCGACCAGGTCGTCGAGCCGGGCGACGTCGCCGGCCACCAGGTAGGGGATGCCGCAGGCCGAGTAGCTCGTCCAGCGGCCCCTCTCCAGGGCGACGATCTCCAGCTCGGGCCGGCGCCGGCGGGCCTGGGCGGCCGCCGCCATCCCGCCGGCGTCGCCGCCCACCACGACCAGCCGCTCGGCCATGGGGCCGTACCATACGGGGATGGGGGTGCGGACCGACTGCCGCCACTACGTCGAGCGCACCACGTCGCTCCAGGAGAAGGTCCAGCGCTGCCGGCTGGACGTGGCGCTGCTCGACCCCTTCGCCTGCCCCGAGGGCTGCCTGTTCTTCGAGGCCCGCAAGATCGCCGACGCCGGCTGGACGGTCGAGAGGCGCCCTCCGGAGGGTCCCCGCGACTGACGCCGAGCCACGCCGGCGGGCCCCTCGGGGCGGGGGCGCGCGTCGACGCCCTCAGGCCAGCAGGTCGGGGAGGGAGGCGAAGAACCGGGAGCGGGGCAGGACCTCCCGGCACCCGGCGGCCTCGGCGGCGACCACCAGCTCCCGGTCGACGTGGCTGGCGAAGCCGATGGTCCGCGCCGCGCCGAGGCCGGCCAGGGCGTCGAGCGCACCCGGTCGGGCCAGGTCGACCACCACCACGTCGGCCCCCACGCCGGCCAGCTCGGCCGCCGAGGCCACGAAGGTGACCCGGCCGGGGGCGGCCGCCGCCACCTTGGACCGGTCCATGAGGTCGGGCACGAAGGCGGCGATGCGGGTCATCCGGTGCCCCCCGGTCGGCGGCCGTGGCGGCGCACGTGGGCCCACGCCTTCGCTGCTCCCCACTCCAGCCCGAGCCGGTGGAGGGCGGGGTCGACGTCGGCGAAGCTGGCCGGGGTGAGGTCGTAGACGTCGTCGGGGAACCGCTCCTCGGCGAAGTCGTCCCGCACCACCGGGGGCACGCCGGCCCGGGCGAGCACCTCGGTCGGGTAGGGCACCGCCGACCGGAGCACGGCGAGCGGGTTGGTGCGCTGGTCGTCCACGTCCGCCTCCAGGAGCGCCCGGACCCGCCCGCCGACGTCGTCGGC
>JBOGHR010000626.1:0-2698 GCA_050744905.1 Acidimicrobiales bacterium | reverse complement strand
CCACGCGTCCCGCCCCCGGTTGAGACCAGGGGCCCGCACGAGTGGGGGCCGTGGGCCCGTGCCACCCGGTGCGCTCCCGTGGTCGACTCGGTGGCGGAGCGAGATCCGACGGGACGCCCGGCTGGTGGGCGACGACAAGGAGCGATTTGGTGCGGCGCGTGCCACGCACGAGGTGGGACCAGGCCGGAGGAGCCACGATCGAGTTCACCGGCGTGACGGCGGCGGCTGCCGTGCTGGTGGTGGCGGTCCTGCTGGCCGGGGCCACCGTCGCTCCCGGCGTCGGGGACCGGTTCCGATGGGCGCTGTGCAAGGTCACCACCCTCGGCCAGGGCGCGTGTGGCACCCCCACCTCCCCCGCCGCCCACGTCCCGCCCCAGCCGTGCGTGGTCCAGGCCGACACCCGGTCGCTGCGCACGGAGGTCGCCGTGCTGGTGGTCACCGCCGCCAACGGTCGGCGGTTCGAGGTCGCCCGGTTGTCCGACGGCCGGTACCGGGTGACCCAGCTGCTGGGCGAGAGCGTCGGCCTGGAGACGGGCATCGGCGGGGGCGTCACGGTGACGGTGAACGACCGCACCGTGGGCGCCAGCGCCACCGCGGAAGCCGGCGTCGCCCTCGACATGGGCTCCGGCCGCGTGTGGTACACGCGGGACCCCCGCGAGGTGCAGCGGATGCTGAGCGAGGACAGCGAGGACGCCGTCGAGACGGCGGTCATCGGCAGCGGGCCGGTCCGCTTCCTCTGGGAGGCGGGCCAGGACGGCGTGGGGTGGGTCACCGGCAACGGGGACTACGAGCTCCCGGACGCCGACGAGACCTACGCCGAGGCCGGCATCATCGGCAACGCCGAGGCGGAGATCACCGGCGGAGCGGACCGGGCGGGCGCGTCGGGGGCGGTCACCAGGGTGCTCGGCACCCGCACCACCCGGAACGGGAGCACCACGGTGTGCTTCCGGAGCACCGTGCAGGGGGCGGCCGGGGTCCAGCTCCTCGGCGCGGACGGCTTTGAGGGCTCGCAGGTGGCCGGCGAGGTGGAGCTGGTCACCGCCGCTACCTACGACGCCGGCGGCGTCCTGCGGGACGTGTCGGTGACCGCCGTCGCCGAGGGCGAGTCCAAGGGTGCCGTCAGCGCCCTGTTCGGCGGCAGCGGCGATCCCTCGGGTGGTTCCGACGACGCCGGCCGGGCGCCGTCGTCGCAGCCGGACGCGGCACCGGTGGGGTCCGTGCCGGTGGAGGAGGCGCCCGAGGGCCTCGGGCCCATCGATCCACCCGACGGCTTCACCGAGGTGGCGGGCGAGGGCTTCACGCTGCACGCGCCCGTCGGGTTCACCAGCGAACGGCGGACGTCGAGCAACGGCGAGCCGATGCTGGTCCTCACCGCCGGGGAAGGCGGCGCCGGCGGCGAGGCCCCGACCGTGGGTGTCGTGCGGGAGGTGCGGCCCCCCGCCGGGGCGCTCGAGCAGTCGCTGGCGCTGGAGTCGGCCAAGCGGCTGGTGGACGAGGCCACCGGCGTCCGCCGCACGGTGGTCTCCTGGCCCGGGGCGGACGCCGCCGTCCTGGTGGAGTGGACGGTCCAGAAGCGGACGGCGGAGTCGGGACCGGCGGCGGTGCGCAACGTGCAGCTGCTGACCGACGTGGGCGACGACCTCGCCATCTCCGTCCTCGCCGTGGCGCCGGCCGAGTCGTTCGACCAGTCGAAGGTGGCGGAGGTCCTCCGCACGTTCCGGCCCGCCGGAACGGCCGCCTGAGCGCAGGCCGCTGTCCCCCGCCGCCCGGTTCGTCGCCCGCTTCGGGGGCGCCATGCTGGTGCTCGGCGGCACCGTCGGCCTCGTGCTGGCCGTGGTGCCCCTCGGCACCGGGGCCGACGTCCGCCTGCGCGTTCCGCCCGGCTCGGCCGTGCCGCTGCCTTCGTCGGGGCTGTTCGCCACCTCCAGCCTCGTGCTCTACGGGCGCCCGGAGGGCGTCGAGCTGCCCGACGATCGCGACCTCGGCTGCGACGTCACCGCGGAGGACGGCTCGGACGTCGGCCTCAGGGTCTCGTCGCTGCGCGCCCTGCGATCGGGCGAGCGGGTCGTCGGCGGCGAGACGCTCACCCCGCTGGCGACGGTCCGGGGCTTCGAGGGCGGGTGGCTGTTCGGCTGCGCCGGGCCGGCGGCCACCACCGCCCAACCGCTCTACCTGCTGGCCGAGGGGAAGCGGCCCGTCCCCCGCTCGGTGGCCGCCGCCTTCGGCGTGACGGGCCTGGTCCTGGGGGCCACCGCCCTGGCGGTGGCCCGGCGGCCCGGCGGGGCGCCCGACCTCAACGGCGGGTGACCGGCACCCCCGTGATCGGCGGGAAGCCGGGAATGCGCACCTCCACCTCGGGAGCGTCCCGTGAGAACCGCGGGTAGAGCCCGGTCAGCTCCTGGCCCGTCCCGTCCACCTCGTTGGGGACGAACGAGCAGATACAGGAGATGCCGAAGCTCGTGCCCCGGGTGCGGAAGGGCCTGGCCAGCTCCTGCCCCGCCGGGTCCACCAGGGCCACCTCGGTGGCCGAGCGGGAGGGCTGCCCGAAGGAGCTGAAGGTCGTCGCCCGCAGGACCAGCGTCTCGCCCGTGCTCCGCAGCCTCCACCGCAGCAGGATGGCCGCGTCCTCGACCTCCACGGCGAGGACCTCGGCGATCGCCGGCCTCGCCCCCGCCGAGGTCTCGACGGACCCCTCGGC
>JBOGHR010000625.1:0-3510 GCA_050744905.1 Acidimicrobiales bacterium | reverse complement strand
GCCCCTGGCGGGGCGGCCGGCGAGCGACGAGGATCTCGCCGGCGGCCGCCGGCGCAGGCGGGTCGCGAGCCGACGCCTCTCACAGGCCGGCGAAGGCCCGCTCCAGCAGGTCCTCCTGCTCCATCTGGTGCAGCGCCAGGATCCCCGAGGCGGGGCTGCCGGTCTCGATGCGGGTGACGGCCCGCAGCTCGTCGGCGCCCCACAGCAGCGGGAGCAGGCGGCCCCGCACGTAGCCCCAGCCGCCCATGTTCTCGGGCTCCTCCTGGAGCCAGACGACCTCGCCGGCGTCGGCGTAGCGGGCCACGGCGGCGCCGATCTGCTCCGCCGGCCAGGGGTAGAGCTGCTCGACGCGGACCACGGCGGCCGGCAGCCGGCGCTGGTCGCGCACCGCCATGGCGTCGTAGGCCACCTTGCCGGAGGACAGGATCACCCGCTCCACGGCGCCGGCGTCGGGGGCGGCGGGATCGTCGATCACCTCGCGGAACCGCCCGGCGGCCAGCTCGGACACCGGCGACCGCGCCTGGCGGGCCCGCAGGAGCGACTTGGGCGTGAACACCACCAGCGGCTTGCGCCGCTCCCGGCGCAGCTGGCGGCGCAGCACGTGGAAGTACTGGGCGGCGGTGGTGGCGTTCACCACCTGGATGTTGTCCTCGGCGCAGAGGGTCAAGAAGCGCTCCACCCGGGCCGACGAGTGCTCCGGCCCCTGGCCCTCGTAGCCGTGGGGCAGCAGCAGCACCAGGCCCGAGGTCTGGCCCCACTTGTCCTCGGCGGCGACGATGAACTGGTCGACGATGATCTGGGCGCCGTTCACGAAGTCGCCGAACTGGGCCTCCCACGCCACCAGGGCGTCCTTGTGGACCACCGAGTAGCCGTACTCGAAGCCCAGAGCGGCGTACTCGGAGAGCAGCGAGTCGTACACCATGAACCGCCCCTGGCGGCCGGGCGGGGCCAGGGCGGCGAGGGGCAGGTGCTCGGCGCCGGTGGCGTGGTCGACGAGGACGGCGTGGCGCTGGGAGAACGTGCCCCGGCGGGTGTCCTGCCCGGCCAGGCGGACGTCGGCGCCCTCGACGAGCAGCGAGCCGAAGGCGAGGGCCTCGCCCAGCGCCCAGTCCACCCCGCCGCCGGCGTAGAGCTGGGCGCGGGCCTGGAGCTGGCGGGCCAGCTTGGGGTGCACGGTGAAGCCCTCGGGCGCCGAGTGCAGGGCGGCGGCCAGGCGGTCGAGGACCTCCCGTTCCACCCCCGTGTCGGGTGACGGCGCCACGACCACGGCCGGCGCGTTGACCAGCGCCGTGGGGCGGGGCGGGGCCGACTGGCGGGTCTCGTCCAGCGCCGACTGGAGCCGGGCCGAGAAGTCCTCCAGGGCCCGCTCGGCCTCGTCGAGGGTGATGTCGCCCCGCTTGACCAGCGTCTCGGTGTACAGCTTGCGGACCGAGCGCCGGCTCTGGATCGCCTCGTACATCTGCGGCTGGGTGTAGCTCGGCTCGTCGCCCTCGTTGTGGCCGTAACGCCGGTAGCAGACCATGTCCACCACGACGTCCTTCTGGAACGCCTGGCGGAACTTGAACGCCAGGCGGGCCACCCGCAGGCAGGCCTCGGGGTCGTCGGCGTTCACGTGGAAGATGGGCGCCTGCACCATCTTGGCCACGTCGGTGGCGTAGACCGACGAGCGGGCCGACTCGGGGGTGGTCGTGAACCCGAGCTGGTTGTTGATGACCAGGTGGATGGTGCCGCCCGTGCGGTAGCCCCGCAGGGCCGACAGGTTGAGCGTCTCGGCCACCACGCCCTGGCCGGCGAAGGCGGCGTCGCCGTGGACCAGCACGGACAGCACCGGGTACTCGGCGCCCCGGTCGAGCAGGTCCTGCTTGGCCCGGGTCATGCCCTCGACCACCGGGTCGACGGCCTCCAGGTGCGACGGGTTGGACGCCAGCATCACCGGGATCTCGTGGCCGGCGCGGCCCACGAACTTGCCGCTGGCGCCCTTGTGGTACTTCACGTCGCCCGACCCCTGGACGGTCTGGGGGTCGATGTCGCCCTCGAACTCCCGGAACAGCTCCCGGTACGACTTGCCCACGATGTTGGCCAGCACGTTGAGCCGGCCCCGGTGGGCCATGCCGAGCACCGCCTCGGCCAGCCCGGCGCGCGCCGCCTCGTCGAGCACGGTGTCGAGCAGGACGATGGCCGACTCGCCGCCCTCCAGCCCGAACCGCTTCTGGCCCACGTAGCGGGTGTGGAGGAAGCGCTCGAACGCCTCGGCGGCGTTGAGCCGGCCCAGGATGTGGCGCTGCTCCTCCGGGGCCAGGGCGGTGTCCACGCCCTCGACGTGCTCCTGGATCCACCGCTTCTGGTCGGGCTCCTGGATGTGCATGTACTCGACGCCCACCGTGCGGCAGTACGCGTCGCGCAGGATGCCGAGGATGTCGGAGAGGCGCAGCGAGTCGCGCCCGGCCAGGCCCTCGGTGAGGAACTCGCGGTCCAGGTCCCAGATGGTCAGCCCGTAGGCGGCCGGGTCCAGCTCGGGGTGCATGCGGGGCTCCTTGGCCCCCAGCGGGTCGAGGTCGGCGATGAGGTGGCCCCGCACCCGGTACATGTTGATGACGGTCTGCACGCTGAGCTGCTTGGTGAGGTGGGCCCGCTCCTGGTCCACCGGGTTGACGTCCCGCCGCCAGCGCACCGGCTCGTAGGGCACGCCCATGGCCCGGAAGACGTCGTCGTAGAACCCGTCCTGGCCCAGCAGCAGGGCATGCGTGCGCTGGAGGAGCATCCCCGACTCGGCGCCCTGGATGACCCGGTGGTCGTAGGTCGACGTGAGGGTCACCACCTTGCTCACGCCCAGCTGGGCCAGCATGCGGGGGTCGGCAGCCTGGTACTCGGCCGGGTAGTCGATGGCGCCCACCCCGATGATGGCGCCCTGGCCGGGCATGAGTCGGGGGACGGAGTGGACGGTGCCGATCGTGCCCGGGTTGGTGAGGGTGACGGTGACGCCGGCGAAGTCGTCCGCCGTCAGCTTGTTGGTGCGGACCTTGCGGATCAGCTCCTCGTAGGCGGCCCAGAAGCCGCGGAAGTCGAGGGCGTCGGCGTCGCGGATGCAGGGCACGACGAGGCTGCGGGTCCCGTCGCCCTTGTCGACGTCCACCGCCAGGCCCAGCCCCAGGTGCTCGTGGCGGACGACGGCCGGCTTGCCCTCGGCGTCGCGGGCGAACGCCGCGTTCATGACGGGCACGTCTCCGATGGCCCGCACGACGGCCCAGCCGATGAGGTGCGTGAACGACACCTTGCCGCCCCGGGTGCGGCTCAGGTGGTTGTTGAGGATCCGGCGGTTCACCTCCAGGAGACGGGCGGGGACCACCCGGGCGCTGGTCGCCGTGGGGATGGCCAGGCTGGCCTCCATGTTGGCGGCGATGCGGGCCGCCGCCCCCCGCAGGGGCGTGCCCGGCGGCGGCGAGGGGGCGGTGGTGCCCGCCGCCCTGGCCGGGGCGGGCGCCGGCGGCGGCGGAGCGCGGGGGGGTGCCG